>JAIOQD010000116.1 GCA_021413595.1 Bacteroidota bacterium
CCCTTTTATTTAGCGGATTAGAAACTATTGCTTATAATCAGAATCGCAGGAATGCTGATTTGAAGATATATGAATTTGGTAAAACGTATATGGCCATTAAGGCAGGAGAGGATACTAAATACATTGAAACAAAACATTTGTCGCTCTTCATTTCAGGTCGTAAACAAGAGGAGAGCTGGAATGTAAAAAATGATGTAGTTAATTTTTATACATTGAAAGGCTATGTTAAGGCTATTCTTGATCGATTAGGGATAAACGATGTGAAATTAGCTGAATTAAATTCAGATGTGTTTTCACAAGGTTTAAGTTTTAGCTCCAATAAAAAAATAATAGTTGAATTTGGAACAGTGCACAGATCAATTCTAAAATCAATGGATATCAAACAAGATGTTTTTTATGCTGATTTTAATTGGGATCTTATAATTGAAAAATTAAAGAAAACCAATATAATGTACACCGAAGTTCCTAAATTTCCGGAAGTAAGACGCGATCTTGCCTTATTGATCGATAAAGCTGTTCAGTTTGAACAACTGGAACAACTGGCCTATCAAACCGAAAAAAATATGTTGAAAAGTGTAAATCTTTTTGATGTGTACCAGGGAGATAAACTTCCTGTAGAAAAAAAATCCTACGCATTAAGTTTTACCCTTCAGGATGAAAGTGCTACACTTACTGATAAACAGATAGAGAAAATAATGGAGAAGTTGATAAAAACATATCAGGAGAAAGTAGGAGCGGAGATAAGGTAGGTTACGAATAAACGAATGGTTACTAATTTACGAAACTTTATGTTAAAAAACAACAAACACAGTTTCGTAAATTAGTAACCATTCGGTATTAGTAACCTTAAAAACGTTCTAATTTCGAGAAAAAGAAATCACCTTCAATTTGTGCATTCTCATCACTGTCAGAGCCATGAACTGCATTTGCAGAAATAGATTTTGCATAAATTTTACGGATCGTTCCAGCATCAGCTTTTGTTGGATCAGTAGCACCAATTAATGTTCTGAAATCAGCAATTGCATTTTCTTTTTCAAGAATAACTGCAACGATAGGGCCTGATGACATATAAGATACCAATTCACCATAAAAAGGGCGCTCTTTGTGTACTTCATAAAACGCTCCGGCAGTTTCTGCCGCAAGTTTTGTATATTTCATTGCAACGATACGGAACCCGGCATCATTGATCATTTTTAAAATTCCACCAATGTATCCATTTGATACAGCATCGGGCTTAAGCATTGTAAAAGTTCTGTTTGTTGCCATTGTTTTTTTTATTAATTTTTATTTTGAGCTTGCGAAATTAGAAAAATATACTCAGTTATCTCAAGTTTGGGAAATTATTTAGTTATTTTATGGTTTGCTGTTGCGATAGTGGAAAATTCCTTTGGCAAAGCTATTGATACGTTCTTCTTTGAAGAATAAATTTCGTTAAAATCCTTTTTATATTTCACAAAAAGATTCAAACGGAAGGGTACTCTTTCTTTTTTGAGAAAAGGAAACGCACAAAGGATTTAAGAATGATGCAAAAAGCCGGGTAAAAATTGTAAATTTGTTAACTAATCAAACTATATCACAATTGAACACAAATCAGTTAAAAGAAATAAAGGAGCTTTTAAGTAAGCCTAAAAACATAGTTATTGTTACACATTGGTCGCCAGATGGGGATGCCATGGGTTCATCTTTAGGGTTATACAATTACTTGACTCAAAAAAAACATAAAGTAACGGTGATCACTCCTAATGATTATCCCTCTTTTTTATATTGGTTGCCCGGCAATAAAAGTGTAATAAATTTCTCCACCAAAGCCAAGGAAGCCAAAGCTACCGTTGCAAAAGCAAATATTATTTTTTGCCTGGATTTTAATTCACTAAAGCGTATTGATGCTTTGGGTGATGAAGTAGGAAAATCAAAAGCTAAAAAATGTATCATCGATCATCATTTACAACCCGAAGATTTTGCCGATTTTATGCTGCACGATATAAAAGCCTGTTCCACCTGTGAATTAATTCATGATTTTATTGAATTAATGGGTGATAAAAAATTAATAAATAAGAACATTGCCAATTGTTTATACACAGGTATAATGACGGATACAGGATCATTTCGTTTTCCATCTACTACCTCTAAAACTCACCGAATAATTGCAGAATTGATTGAAGCAGGTGCTGAAAACTCAGAGATCCACAATCGTATTTATGATGATAATACGGAAGATAAATTAAGGTTATTAGGTTTTTGTCTGGCTGAAAAATTAACAGTTTTAAAAGAATATGGAACCGCATTTTTTAGTTTACGATCTGATGAATTAAAACATTTTAATTATAGAAAAGGGGATACAGAAGGTGTTGTTAATTATGCCCTTTCTATTGAAGGCATTCGCTTTGCTGCTTTTTTTGTGGAACGTGATGGTATTATTAAAACATCTTTTCGATCGAAAGGTGATTTTAATGTAAATTTATTTTCACGCAAGCATTTTAGTGGTGGTGGTCATGCTAATGCTGCTGGTGGAA
>JAIOQD010000117.1 GCA_021413595.1 Bacteroidota bacterium
GGTCCACTAAAAATAAAGGTTGATCATACTCAACAGGAGTAGCATCATTCGCCAATACTTTTACAATTTTACCTTTAATTTCCGATTCAATTTCATTGAATAGTTTCATTGCTTCAATAATGCAAGTTACTTTTCCAGGAGCAATTTCATCACCCACATTTACAAATAACGGTTTATCAGGTGCGGAAGAACGATAGAACGTCCCAATCATAGGGGATTTAACGATAATATATTTTGATTCATCATCACCTGAACTTGCTTTCAGTTCAGGAGCTTTTGTTTCGGTAGTTGGAGCTACTTCCTGGTGAATTACAGGAGCTTGCATTTGTGGCTGAGCTGTTGTTTGAACAAATATTTGTTCTTTATTTTTGCTAGCAGGAGTCTTAATAATAATTTTTATATCTTTTGTTTCAACCTCTACTTCGCTTACGCCAGATTTTGCTACAAACTTTATTAAATCTTGAATTTCGTTTAATTTCATTTGATATAAATTTTAAATTGTTAGTTTTTAGTTGTTAGTTTTTAGTTGATAGTTGCTGGTTGTTAGTTGTTGGTTTGTTGTAAAATTGTTGTTAATTCTTTCCGGTTTCGTCACAATATATATCACCTATCAACTTAGAACTATCAACCAACAACTATCAACTAATAACTATAATCCATTAACTATTATACGCCCATTTCAAATAAATTGATCCCCAGGTAAAACCTGCACCAAATGTAGAGATGATGATATTATCTCCTTTTTTTAGTTGATTTTCATAATTCCACAAACAAAGTGGAATTGTTCCGGCAGTCGTATTGCCATATTTTTGGATGTTTAGCATTACTTTTTCTTCAGGTACACCCATGCGTGATGCTGTAGCATCAATAATACGTTTGTTGGCTTGATGCGGAACTAACCAAGCCACATCATCAGACTGTAAATTATTTTTCTCCATTATCTCTGCTGATACGTCAGCCATACTAACAACAGCTCTTTTAAAAACCGGTTGTCCGTCCTGAAATACATAATGTTCTTTTGCGTCAATGGTTTCGTGTGAAGGCGGTTTTACCGAACCACCGGCTTTTTGATGTAAGTATTTGCCACCGGATCCATCCACTTTTAATATAGAATCCATAATGCCTAAACCTTCTGAATTGGGCTCCAACAATACGGCACCCGCTCCATCACCAAAAATAATACAGGTGGCGCGGTCGGTATAATCAACTATTGAGGACATTTTATCGCCTCCAACAACGATTACTTTTTTATATTTTCCGGTTTCAATAAATTGAGTACCTGTTGCAAGTGCAAAAACAAATCCTGAACAACCTGCAGCAAGGTCAAATCCCCATGCATTGGTTGCTCCAATTTTATCACAAACAACATTGGAAGTTGCAGGAAATACAAAATCAGGTGTAACAGTAGCTACAATGATCATGTCGATCTCTAAAGCGCTGATACCTCGTTTTTTTAAAAGAAGTTGAATGGCAGGAACACACATATCGGAGGTTCCTAATCCTTCAC
>JAIOQD010000118.1 GCA_021413595.1 Bacteroidota bacterium
AAAACTAAAGTTGGATATCCCGATACACCATATTTTTTAGCAAGGTCTTTTCCTTCTTTTTCTGCATCTGTTTTCCAGTTTATCTGATGCTCTTCTGCGTAACGCACAACTTTTTTATTGTTGTATACTCTCATATCGAGATGTTTACACCAGATACACCAGTCTGTAACGAAGTCAATCATTACAATTTTATTTTGCTCTTTTGCTTTTTGGAGAACTTCGTTGAAACTGCCTTTTTCAAATGCAATTTCATCTGCATTTGCCGCTTTAAATCCCATGAAGAGGGCGATTACAAGAAGTAAAGCGAATTTATAATAGTTTTTCATTTTATTTATGTTTTAATAAATTAATTATACGCAAATCTATCTTCAATGTTTAATTTTACCCTTTTAAAAAGTACAGATAAAAATTAAACAAAACTGCGATAAATGCTACGAAGAAATTGGCAATAATTAAAAACCGGAAAAAAGCAGAATAATGCTCTTTGTAATTAATAAAATGCATGAAAAATGCGAAGAAAGCGAAGACAAGAACAACGAATGTACCAATTGAAATTGTAAATCCGGGAAATGCATCCACTTCAACATGTAAGAGATTTAATAAAACTGCCAGCCGCGGTTTTTCGATACCGCCGCCGAACATCATTACTACCTGGCCAATATTTACAACGGAAAAAAGAAAGATAAGAATTTTTACAGGGACCATAAGTGATTGAATATAAGAAGATTAATCGCATAAAAAAAAGTAAATTGAAATTACTTTTATCTGTACGTAATTTAAAAAATGGCTAAAAACAAGAAGGCAGAAAACAAGAAAACTGCAGCTGAAAAGGTAAATATAGAAATACCTTTCGAACCAAACAAAAATCAAACCTATATAATTTATTTTTCCATTGCTGCGCTATCAGTATTGCTGGCAGTAGTGTATTTAATATCGGCTAACTCGGTAAATGGATATAACGGCTTTCCCCTTGATGACCCATGGATACATTTAACATTTGCAAAAAATCTTGCTGAGTATGGCAGTTTCTCTTATTTCAAAAATGAGATGTCTACAGCAGGTTCAACTTCACCTATTTACACAATTATTCTCGCAGTTGGATTTTTAATAACAAAGAATGAAATGGTATTGAGCTATGTGCTTGGAATAATATTTTTTGTTCTGGCGGGAATATGGTTTTACAGGCTGAGTTCATTTGAGTTTGCAAGAGAAAATATATTCGCAATAGCGTGTACAGCAATATTTGTCACAGATAAATGGATGAGTTTCATTGCTGATTCAGGAATGGAAACGACTATGTTTATTTTCTTATTATTAATTACTGCTTATTCCTATAAAAAACGCCAGGCTGTGGCAACTGCTGTGTTTGCGGGATTGCTTATCTGGACTCGTCCTGATGCAACCGCTTTTTTAGGCGCATTAGTTTTAGATTATTTCTGGTGTGTGTATCTTGCTAAGAAAGATAAAAGCATAGTTTTATTTACAAAGAGTGAATTGATAAAAATGGGAGGAATATTTGCAGTTATTATCCTGGCATACTTCGGAATGAATCTCAAATTATCCGGTTCAATATTGCCTAATACCTTCAATGCAAAGCTGACATATTACTCGCCGGAATACAGAAGCCGCTCTGCATTTTTACAGGGAGAAGTATGGGATTATTTTACATCAGGTGCATACGGAGTAATAATGTTCGGATTTATAATTTCCGTTCTAAAACTAATTTTTGATACAGCAAAGAAAAGATATAATGCCAATTTCTTTTATATAGTTTTTGCCTTTGCACTGGTTTTTATTTACTGGTTCAAACTCCCTTATGCCCACAGATT
>JAIOQD010000119.1 GCA_021413595.1 Bacteroidota bacterium
AAACGCTAAACAAGTGCATTATAAACCAAAGCAAAGGGTTACTTTTGTTTTGACATAAAAAATTATGTTCAAGCCTTTTGATATGACAAATGAACAGACTGCAATAAAAACTATTTATTTCAGTATTTTAGGCAATACCGCTTTGGCAGCAATCAAATGGCTAACAGGTTACTTCGGTAATTCCTATGCTTTAATTGCTGATGCGATAGAATCAACTACCGATATTTTTTCGTCACTTTTGGTTTTATTCGGAATAAAATATTCCAATAGGCCTGCGGACAAAAATCATCCTTATGGTCATGGTCGTGCTGAGCCGCTGATCACCTTCCTTGTTGTTGCTTTTTTGGTAACCTCAGCCACTATTATTGCTTATGAAAGCATCCAAAATATAGGAACGCCACATGAGCTTCCCGAACCCTATACCTTGCTTGTTTTGGGAGTTATCATAATATGGAAAGAAATATCTTACAGATTAGTTATTAAAAGAAGCAAAGAAATTAACAGCTCTTCATTAAAGGCCGATGCATGGCATCATAGAAGTGATGCTTTAACATCTGTGGCAGCATTTATTGGAATATCTATTGCATTGATATTCGGTTTTGAATCGGCAGATGATTGGGCTGCGCTGTTTGCTTCGGTATTTATTTTGTACAACAGCTATTTAATTTTTCGCCCGGCACTTGGTGAAATTATGGATGAACATTTATATGATGATGTAGAAAATTCAATAAGGGAAGTTGCAAAAAAAGTAAATGGTATTATAGACACTGAAAAATGCCTTATCAGAAAAACAGGAATGAAATACCACGTGGATCTTCACGCAACAGTGGATGCAAACTTAAGTGTAAGAGAGGGGCACAATATTGCCCATAACCTGAAAGATCGTTTAAAAATGGAAATGCCGGAAATTGCAGATATTTTAATTCATATTGAGCCTAATGAGTGAGGAATTGAATTATGCAATCTTTGAGTTACTTACTATTTTTGATCAGTTCCAAAAATTAAAAGAAAGAACATTTACCGTAAGTTGCAAAACATTAATTTTCAAGCATTTAAAACCTTTACACCTTTATGTCTTAGCGGCAAAAAAGAAGTTTTCCGTCCAACATTAGAAATAATAATTTCTTTGATGCAAAAAAAATGAAAATTATTCAAAAAAAAAAACAATAAGCCAACAGAGAGTTTAGATTAGGAAGCCCCCTTTGCCCTTTTAGGAGTTTTTGTGGGGCTATTGATTTTTTAACTACCTTTGCAACCGCAGGCTGTTCTATCGCTGCCCTTCTACTAATGAAGGGGAGAGGAAAGTCCGGGCAACGCAGAGCATCCCACTTCCTAACTGGAAGGTCCTATTTAATATGGGAACAGCAAGTGCCACAGAAAAATACAGCCTCGCAGCAATGTGCGGTGATGGTGAAAATGTGAGGTAAGAGCTCACGGAAATAGCTGGTGACAGTTGTTTCGGGTAAACCTTGGGAGTTGAAAGACCAAATAAACCGAAGTTTTAGGGCTGCTCGCTCAATTCGGAGGGTAGGTTGCTTGATCCTTTTGGTGACGAAAGGGCTAGATAAATGATAGAACTCGACAGAACCCGGCTTACAGGTCTGCTTTTTTATTTAAGCCCCTCCCTACCTCCCCGAAGGGAAGGAGAACCAATGCTCATACTTTGCTATAAATGGCTGGTATAGGTGTAAACTCCTTCCCTTCGGGGAGGTCGGGAGGGGCTTTTGTTTATCTGAAATAATACATTATTTTTGTACCGATTAAATTAAAATACCGACATTTTATAAATACTTAACTTTTTTAAACAGAATGGCACAAGTAGAGTTAATTATGCCTAAAATGGGCGAAAGCGTTGCTGAAGCAACAATTATTAAATGGTTAAAAAAAGAAGGCGATCTAATTGCTGCGGACGAAACAGTACTGGAAATCGCCACTGATAAGGTTGATACTGAAATTCCTTCAACTGCTGCAGGAGTGCTTATTAAATGTTTATTTAAGGAGGGTGATATTGTTCAGGTTGGAAAGGCGATCGCCATTATATCTACAGATGTAAATGCTTCAGTTGAAGCTCCAGAATTAAAAACAACTGCTCCTGCACAGGTAAGTACAGTAATAAAAGAACAAATTTCCTCTCCTGCTGCAGAAATTGAAACAATCGAAAGAAATTCATCATCCGGTAAATTTTTCTCTCCTCTTGTACGCAATATTGCCAAAGCAGAGCATATTTCAGTAGCTGAATTAGAATCAATTTCAGGAACTGGTGCTAACGGGAGAATCACCAAAAATGATATTTTAGCTTACATCCCAAACAAAGGAAAACAAACAGCTATTGTTCAGAATCAACCCGAGCAACAACTTGCAAAAGTAATAGCACCTACCAATGGAAATGGTGCTTCAAATAGCAAACCGGCCATCAGTTTAAATGCAGGTGATGAAGTAATTGAAATGGACAGAATGCGCAAACTTATTGCCGATCACATGGTAATGAGTAAGCACACTTCAGCCCATGTTACCTCATTTGTTGAAGCGGATGTAACCAATGTGGTACTTTGGCGCGAAAGAGTAAAAAAGGATTTCGAAAAGCGCGAAGGCGAAAAATTAACCTTCACTCCTATTTTCATTGAAGCCTTAGCAAAAGCGATTAAAGATTTCCCAATGATAAATATTTCTCTTGATGGAACAAAAATCATCAAAAGAAAAAATATAAATATTGGAATGGCAACAGCTTTACCTTCAGGAAACTTAATTGTTCCCGTAATAAAAAATGCCGATACGCTAAACTTGATCGGACTTACAAAACAAGTAAATAGCCTAGCTAACAAGGCGCGTAACGGAAAACTAACTCCTGACGATATTCAAGGTGGTACCTATACCATTTCCAATGTAGGTTCGTTTGGTAATGTAATGGGCACACCAATTATTAACCAACCTCAGGTTGCAATTTTAGCTGTAGGTGTAATTAAGAAAAAACCCGCTGTAATTGAGACCGAAGCCGGTGATCTAATAGGCATTCGTCATTTCATGTACCTCTCGCACTCTTATGATCACAGAGTTGTTGATGGTTCATTAGGAGGGCAGTTTGTGCGCAGAGTTGCCGATTATTTGGAACAATGGGATACTAAACGTGAGTTTTAATTTCATAATTTTTTTTCATTTGGGCGTTCCCCTTTCTAAAAAGAAAGGGGGGGGCTTTCCGCTTCAATCTTTTCTAAACAGAAAAGGATTTATGCTGCAATCCCTAACGCAGCGCTAACAATCAAATATTCACAGCAACGTTCAAGGTCATTTCGAGCGGAGTCGAGAAAGTGCGAGGGGATTACAGGAATCTGATCATTTCGAATGTATTATTTGTGATCAGCACTTTTTCAAATTGATTTATTATAATTATTACCTCTCTTGGAAAAACACATTTTAAGTAAATCAACCTTTTTGCGTGGCCTTCAATGTGCCAAATCGTTGCATTTGTATAAAAATTTTATTCAAATGCGCGATCCCACTTCACCTGAACAAAAGGCGATTTTTAGCAGGGGGAACAATGTTGGTTTACTTGCTCAGCGCCTCTTTCCTGGTGGTATTGACGCAAGTCCGCAAAAACGTTCTGATAATATTGCTGCCGTTGAAAAAACACAGCAACTTATTAAAGATGGTGTAGAGATAATTTATGAAGCAGCCTTTCAACATGGCCAAGTACTTGCAATACTTGATATTTTAGTAAAAAAAGACGATCAATGGTACGCTTATGAAGTAAAAAGCTCCACTAAAATTTCTCAAACCTATTTGCTGGATGCATCACTGCAATACTGGGTGATCACCAACTCAGGGATACCTCTTGGAGATATTTCCCTTGTTACTATCAATAATCAATACGTTAAACAAGGAGATCTAAAATTAAACGAACTTTTTAATTTCACTTCAGTAAAAAAAGAGGCTTTAAATAACCAAGTGTTGGTAGAAGAAAAAATAAAATCTTCTATGTTGGTGGCTGCCAATCCGCAAATGCCGGTAGTTGAAATTGGTGAACATTGTTTTAGTCCGTATAACTGTGATTTCATGGGTACTTGCTGGAAAAATATTCCTAAAAATTCGGTATTTGAAATAACAGGAATTCAAAAAGCGGAGCAATTTAATTTGTACAACCAAGGTTTTAAAACAATTGCTGAAATTCCGGAAATCAATGCCTTAGATAAAAACGCGAATATTCATATCCAAGCATTTAAAAAGGGCGAAGCGAAAGTTGATGTTGCTTCCATCAAATTTTTTTTAGAAAAAGCGACCTATCCCTTGTTCTTCATGGACTTTGAAAGTTTTATGCCTGCTGTTCCAATATATAATAATACCAAGCCATACCAGCATATTCCTTTTCAATATTCATTGCATTATAAAAAGGACAAAGACGCAACTGTTGAACATTTCTATTTTTTAGCCGAACAAGGCGCAGATCCACGCAAATTATTTTTAGAAAGTTTATTAAAACACACTGAAAATAAAGGAACTATTTTAGTGTATGATGCATTGATGGAGCGAAACATATTGAATAGCTTAAAAAAAGATTTCCCTGAATATACTGTCCAAATTGATGAACGTTTGAAACGTTTTGTTGACCTGATGTTACCTTTTCAAAATCGGAACTATTATCATCCGGCAATGAAAAACTCCTATTCCATAAAAAATATATTACACGCACTTGTTCCCGATTTAAGTTATACAAACTTAAAAATATCGAGTGGAAGCATTGCCATGGTGGCATTTGAACACCTTCAAACCGAAACAGATCTATTCAAAATTATTGAAACCAGAGAAGATCTATTGGAATATTGCAAGCTGGATACCCTATCGATGGTGAGAATTTTCGAAATTCTGGAAAAGCAAGTGTAAGTTTCTAGGTTTCGAAAAAATTAGAATTGTATCAAACATTCAATATTACCGATGATGCTGCGTTAGGGATTGCAGCGTAAATCCTTTTCTGTTTAGAAAAGATGAAGCCCGAGCTTTGCTTCTTCAACAAAAACATTCAATTCACTTATCATCATTGCTGTTGCGCCCCACACGGTCAAACCATCAATTTCATAATAAGGAGTTTTTATTTTATAACCATTGCTGTGCGTAATTGTTTTTTCGGATCGGATTCCTTTATCATTTAAACTGAACAAATCAACTGAAATAATTTTTTGTACTTCATACGTATCCATAATAAAATCGGGTTGTTTACTAACAAAACCTATAAAAGGAGACACCAAAAAATTACTTGGATTTATATATAGATCGGTTAGTTTACCAATAATTTCAATATCATTGGAGGGTGCTCCCACTTCTTCAAAAGTTTCACGTAAAGCAGTATGCGACAAGTCGATATCTGTTTCTTCAAACTTACCACCGGGGAAAGACACTTGGTCGCTATGCACCCCATCATAAACCGGGCGCTGGATCAATAATGTATGAATACCCTCTTCCATTGGAAATAGTAAAATTAAAACCGCACTCTTTCGGGGATTGTATATGAAAGGATCAATATGCTGAATACGCTGCCTTGTAATGGATGCCATTAAAAACTGAGCATCTTCTCCGGGCAATGGTTTTTGAAAGCGCACTTTTAATTGTTCGATGAACTTAGCAAACATATTTTTGAAATTCTATACTTTATATTTTAGTACAAAATTAATAATTCTTTGTCAGATTTATAAATTCAAAAAATTTACGCTTATAGTTATTGATAAAATTAAAGCCCTATAAGCAATGTAAATCAGCTATTTACAAATAAAATGAAACTAATTATACATAGCAACCGTACAAGAATTCAAATTTAAAAATTACAGCCTATGAATCCAGAACAATTAAAACAAATGGTTAAATGGCTAAATCTCCAGATTCAACATTTGACTGACTCTATAAAGGAAGCCCATCAATCAAACAATTACGGCAGGGCAATACAATATGAAGGAATGCGTGATGCTTTTGAGAAATTTCTAACCAAGTTTACTAGCACCAAGGAAAAAAAAGAAAAAATCAGCAATAATCAACCAAAAACTACCACCTAAATAACATCCCCATGAAACCGGAACAAATACAACAAATGGTTCAATGGTTAAATCAGCAAGTTGTTCAATCAAATGAATCAATAAACGAAG
>JAIOQD010000120.1 GCA_021413595.1 Bacteroidota bacterium
TTTCGGGTAATCTCTTTTCAGGGTTTCAAACCATTTTAAAAAGGTAAAGCATCCAGTATAACTTAAAAGCAAGATATCCGGTTCTGGAATTTTTGTACCCGTTGGTCCGATATTACCTTTCATCATCATACCTACATCACATTTTACATAAGTACAAACGTCCTCTGAGTGAGCATTTTTTTCTGCTTCTTTGATATAACTGGCAGATTTTTTACGCATAGCACTCTGCAATGCGTTTATTTCAGGGTAAACCGGTAACATATCAAATGTTCTGATCAATTCAGAAAGATTTCCAGGAATAAACGTGTAACAAACTTTTTTTCCGGTTTCTTTTACATTTGCTAAATCTTGAAACAGTCCTTCAATCATTTCTTTTTGAAGAATCATGCTTTTTTCTTTTTGGACTTCCTTTGCCATGTTTTTATAGAATATTATTAAATATTATTTCTATTGTGTTATATCAACAATTTCATCTTCCCACAATTTTATGGAATCAGAAAATGCGCCAACTTGTTCTTTAATAACCTTGTATTGATTTATATTTTCACTATATTGAAAAGCAATGTAACGAATGCCTAATTTATTAAAAGCATTTTGAAAAATAGGAGCATCTAATAAACTTGGATCGCAAAAACTTGCCGAAGCGAATATCACACCGTCTGCTCCTCTGTTTTTAACAATTTTTGCAAGTCGGTATTCCTTCGGATTATTAACATCATAAATGGAAGAAGAATATTGACTTTGATTGATGTAGGAATTAGAAATTGCTTCTAAAGGATTATTGGATTTAGAATCAATATCTCCGAGTATCATTCTCGAACCTAACATATAATCATCATCAACAACATAACAACCGGCTTCTTCAATTGCCTTAATTAATCCTATTGCAGGTTGTTCACAGAATGCGCCAGATATTACTACTTTAACTTTATCCTGTGGTGTCCCGATATTTTGGTCGATATGTTTGCATACCTGCTCAAGAATCACATTGTGTTCCTCCACCGGCATTTGTGTACCTGCTCTAATAATATGATACACATCTTCTATGCTTAATCTCCATGGGTATTCTTGACGGATATCGTAAATAAACTCAATCATTTTACGATTTTTATTATATAAATCGATCGAATGATTTAATTTTTCTGTAGTTATTTCAACACCATTAATCTCCTTAATATATTTTAATACATGTTGCATCTCCTGTTGATAGAAAACACCACCTATTTGAGGTAAGAAGTTTTGTGGAAAATCCATATACTTAACAAATTTTCCAATTTTTTGTTGTTTAAAAATTCCTGAAAGGTTTCGGATTACATCACATATCGATGGAAAAATAAAACCATCAAAATGATCCATTTGCTTATCCAGCGCTAACTCTATTATACTTCTTGGGATATGACAAATGTAGGATTGATAATACGCATCTCCTTTTATTATTTGTTTACGATCTCCACCACCAAATATTCCGATTGGTAAACCGCCTGCTGCATGTATTATTTCACGAGGGAAATAAATTGGCATATAACCAACAATAACCCTCCCTTCCTTTTCTTCTTTCCATTTTTGAGCGCGTGTAAATTTCAAGTCAAATGAAATTTGTT
>JAIOQD010000121.1 GCA_021413595.1 Bacteroidota bacterium
CAACCTACCTGCGCTTTAGCCACTGGAACCATTGTAGTAACAGCACCAACAGGGGCTTATGAATATAATATCGATGCAGGGGCTTATCAGAGTTCGGCAACATTTACAGGCATTGCAGCCGGTTCACATACCATTTTAGTGAGAAGAACTTCGGATAATACCTGTATTTCAAGTCCTTCTACCGTAACTGTAAATGCACAACCAACAGCACCAACAGCCCCAACAGCAAGTACAACAATTCAACCTACCTGCGCTTTAGCCACTGGAACCATTGTAGTAACAGCACCAACAGGGGCTTATGAATATAATATCGATGCAGGGGCTTATCAGAGTTCGGCAACATTTACAGGCATTGCAGCTGGTTCGCATACCGTTTTAGTGAGAAGAACTTCGGATAATAGCTGTATTTCAAGTCCATCTACAGTAACTGTAAATGCTCAACCAACAGCGCCAACAACTCCAACAGCAAGTACAACCATTCAACCTACCTGTGCTTTAGCGACTGGAACTATTGTAGTAACGGCACCTTTAGGCGCTTATGAATACAAAATCGATGCAGGGGCTTATCAGAGTTCGGCAACATTTACAGGCATTGCAGCAGGATCACATACCATTTTAGTGAGAAGAACTTCGGACAATACCTGTATCTCAACAGCAACAACTGTTACTGTTAATGCACAACCAACAGCACCTACAGCCCCAACAGCAAGTGCAACTATTCAACCTACCTGTGCTTTAGCCACTGGAACCATTGTAGTGACAGCACCAACAGGGGCTTATGAATATAATATCGATGCAGGGGCTTATCAGAGTTCGGCAACATTTGCGGGCAATGCATCAGGTTCACATACTATTTTAGTGAGAAGAACTTCGGATAATACCTGTATTTCAAGTCCTTCTACCGTAACTGTAAATGCACAACCAACAGCACCAACAGCACCAACAGCAAGTACAACAATTCAACCTACCTGTGCTTTAGCAACAGGAACCATTGTAGTAACGGCACCTCTAGGCGCTTATGAATACAAAATCGATGCAGGGGCTTATCAGAGTTCGGCAACATTTGCGGGCATTGCTGCTGGTTCGCATACCGTTTTAGTGAGAAGAACTTCGGATAATACCTGTATTTCAAGTCCAACTGCGGTAAGTGTAAATGCTCAACCAACAGCACCAACAGCCGCAACAGCAAGTGCAACAATTCAACCTACCTGTGCTTTAGCGACTGGAACTATTGTGGTAACGGCACCTTTAGGCGCTTATGAATACAATATCGATGCAGGGGCTTATCAGACCTCTGCAACATTTACGGGCATTGCTGCCGGTTCGCATACCGTTACAGTGAGAAGAACTTCCGATAATACCTGTATTTCATCCGCAACTGCGGTAAGTGTAAATGCTCAACCAACCACACCAGCAACACCAACAGCAAGTGTAACTCAACACCCCACCTGTTCGCTTGCTACCGGGACTATAACAGTAACATCTTCCACTACCGGATTAACATTCAGTATTGATGGAGGTGATTATACTAACACAACAGGGTTGTTCAGCAGTGTTTTCGCAAACATTTATAACGTAACTACAAAAAATTCCGATGGGTGTATTTCTCTTGCAGCAATCGTCCTAGTCAATGCGCAGCCGCTCACACCATCAGCTCCCACCGCCTCTTCCTCTCAATCTTTTTGTAACAGTGCAACAGTTGCAAATTTATCAGCAACAGGATCGGTCATTCAATGGTACGATGCACCAACCGGGGGGCTGGCATTAGCAACAACAACATCTTTAATAAACGGCAATCATTATTTTGCTTCTCAAACTATCAATGTATGTGAAAGTTCAACAAGAGCAGATGTAATAGCAATTATTGAGGTACCCGAAACACCCACAGGTTCAAATGTACAAGCGCTATGTGACTCAGGAACAGTAGCAAATTTATCTGCAACCGGAATCGCAATTCAATGGTATGCTTCTTCGATTGGTGGTTCTGCACTAGTTACAAACAGTCCTTTAGTAAACGGGCAACATTATTTCGCTACTCAAACATTAAACGCTTGCGAAAGTTCGATACGATTAGATGTAATGATAACGATCAACCAAACACCCTATTTAACAAGCACACTAAATCCGGATACAATTTGCAGCAATACGTTATTTAGTTATGTACCAACCAGCTCAATAACAAATACCACCTTCAACTGGAGCAGGAATAGCGTAACAGGCCTTAGTAATTTAATTGGTATTGGGACGGGCGACCCCAACGAAACACTTATTGATACAACAACTGCTCTGATAAATGTAACTTATGTTTATACTCTAACATCTGAAGGCTGCACAAATGACACTGCCTACAATGTAATTGTTCATGTAAATCCTCAACCAACAGTAAGTTTATTACCATTTTCAACGATATGCTCTCAAACACCAGCATACCCTTTAACAGGAGGCTTACCTATTGGAGGTGCCTATGTTGGAACTGCTGTTAATGACGGAATATTTTATCCCGGTAACGCTGACAGTGTTCAAGTTATAAACTATACCATAACTGACTCAAACTCATGCTCAAATGCGGTATTTGAAAACATTACTGTTTTGGATTGTACAGAAATTAAAGAAAACACTTTTTCGCAAGAAGCAACAATTTATCCAAATCCCACAACTGGAATATTTAACATTGTAATAAAAAATTCAAATTTAAAGGAAATGTTGGTTAGTGTGTTTGATATTCAAGGCAAAGAAGTTTTCAATGTTTTAGAAAAAAATATATCAATCGACTTAAAAAAGGAAATCGATTTAGGCGGATTAGCAAAAGGTATTTACTATGTTAAATTGAAAACAGAAGAAGATGTACAAATACAAAAATTGATAATTGACTAATCGAAAATTAGTAGAAAATTGGATAATAAAAACAAAAAAATAATAGATAGAATTCAATTTTCTCAAAAATACAATCTGACCAAATTATAAATACTATTTACTTCCAATTTGTGCCTTCCACTTCAATAATTTGCCAAAAATTAAGGGTATTTAGGATTAAAAAAATGCGTAAACTTGCAATAGGATTCTTAACTAGAAAGTGCCGCCATTTTATACAGGATAAGGCAAATTCATATTCCTAAAAAAAACAAATAGAAGAATGGAAAATAAAATACAAGAACTCAACACAAAAGTAGCTGAAGCACAATTAGGAGGCGGAGTAAAACGCATTGAATCTCAACATAAAAAAGGAAAACTGACTGCAAGAGAGCGATTACATTTTTTGATGGATGAAGGTAGTTTTGAAGAAATTGGAATGTTTGTTACACACCGTTCTGTTGAATTTGGCATGGAACGTGAAAAGTATTTAGGAGATGGTGTAATAACCGGTTACGGGACTATAAACGGACGATTGGTATATGTTTTTTCACAGGATTTTACTGTATTTGGAGGTTCGTTAAGTGAAACGCATGCCGAAAAAATTTGTAAGATCATGGATCTGGCCCTGCAAAACGGTGCTCCGGTAATTGGGCTGAACGATAGTGGTGGCGCACGTATTCAGGAAGGTGTTGTTTCATTAGGGGGTTATGCCGATATATTTTATCGTAATACAAGAGCTTCGGGAGTAATCCCGCAACTATCAGCAATAATGGGGCCTTGCGCGGGTGGTGCGGTATATTCTCCTGCCATCACAGATTTTATTATGATGGTGGAAAACACTTCTTATATGTTTGTAACCGGTCCGAACGTTGTAAAAACAGTAACACACGAAGAGGTAACATCAGAAGAATTAGGAGGCGCATCCACACATTCAACAAAATCAGGGGTAACACACTTTTCTTGTGCAAACGAAATTGAATGTATCAATAACATCAAAGCGCTATTGAGTTATATGCCGCAAAACTGCGAAGATGAGGCACCAAGCGTTTTGTATGAAAGTGATGGCAAAGAAAAACGCCCTGAACTAAATTCAATTATCCCTAAAAATCCAAATCAGCCTTATGATATTCGCGAAGTAATTAATGGCGTGATCGATTCAGAATCTTTTTTAGAAGTACATAAAAATTTCGCGGAGAACATTGTAGTTGGTTTTGCAAGATTGGCAGGTAAAAGCATTGGCGTTGTTGCAAATCAACCTGCGTTTTTGGCTGGAGTATTAGATATTGATTCGTCAACAAAAGCTGCCCGTTTTGTTCGCTTTTGCGACAGCTTTAATATCCCCTTGCTGGTATTTGAAGATGTACCGGGATTTTTACCGGGAACTGATCAGGAATGGAATGGTATTATTACCAGTGGTGCTAAATTATTGTATGCTTTTTGTGAAGCAACCGTACCACGCATTACTGTAATTACCCGCAAAGCCTATGGTGGTGCTTATGATGTAATGAATAGCAAACATATTGGTGCCGACATGAACTATGCATGGCCAACCGCTGAAATTGCTGTAATGGGAGCAAAAGGTGCGGCTGAAATTATTTTCAAAAATGAAATTGCTGCCTCTAAAGATCCTGTAGCCACTCTTGCTGAAAAGGAAAGAGAATATATTCAACATTTCGCAAACCCATACCGTGCTGCCGAAAGAGGTTATGTGGATGAAGTGATAAACCCAGAAGATACACGAGAAAAATTGATAAAAGCATTTAATATGCTTAAAAACAAAGTAGATGTACTACCGAAGAAAAAGCACGGAAATATCCCTTTGTAAAAGAGCCTCCCCCTTCGGGAGGTCAGGTTGGGCTATTTATTTCCTATTTAACAATTGAAAATACAGATCCTTGTCGGCTAAAAAATTTCGGGCGTAAACCACTTCGGGATCAGTTTGCAGGCTGTTTTCCATAAAACCGGTATAGTGGTAATATCGGGAAACAATTTCTTCTTGAAGTGCTTTTTTAATCTGCTCTTTATTTTGTAAAAGCATTTCCTTTTTTGATTCTATAATTTGCTGATACAATGCTTTGTATTTTTTTTCGAACAGTTCTATTGTATTGTTGTTTTTTGAAAGTTCTTCAAACTCCATTAATTTCACTTCTTCAGGAGTTTTAAAAGGATATTTTCTTTTTTCGATATAACCCATAAAAGTAAAAAAACTAACATCGGTAACGATGATCTTATTGGCGGGAGCACTAATTTCTCTGGTGTTTCGGAAATAAGTAGCATAATCGAAGATTAAAGAAGCATTTTTTAATGCTTCAATAACAGGAGCATTTTTTTGAGCTTGCTCTGTTTTTATATCCGGTTCTATTCCTCCTATGTCAAACACTTTCCTTCCATTCCGGGTAAAAAAAACTTTTTTCAGGCTATCAGAAAATATATTTTCTTTTCCATTAATATATCTTTTGGAGTAATCGCGCTTTTGAATACACCTACCAGAAGGTGTGTAATACCGAGCCGCTGACAAATACAAACTTGTTCCTTGCCCGGGAAAACGAGTACCCTGTACGAGCCCTTTTCCAAAAGTTTTTTGCCCAATGATCACCGCCCTATCAAGATCCTGCATGGCCCCGGTAAAAATCTCACCAGAAGAAATGGTATTACTATTTGTTAGAATTACCAAAGGTATCAGCGTATCGAGAGGTTCGTTATGCGTTATATTATTATAGTCAGTTGCTTTCCCTTTTATATGTAAAATAACCGTATTTTTTGGAACAAAAACATTAACACAATTGACTGCCTCCTCCACCAAACCACCAATATTATCGCGTAGATCAAGAATAATTGACCTTAATTTAATGTTTTTTTTCAAGTTGGTAACCGCTTCAAAAAATTGAATATCGGAGCCTCTCAAAAATTGCTGCACCTGGATATAGCCGGTTGCAGAATCGAGCATAGTATAAAAAGGGATTGACTTCGTTACAATCTGTTTACGTGTTACTGTTTTTTGT
>JAIOQD010000122.1 GCA_021413595.1 Bacteroidota bacterium
ATAAGTGCTGCCGCAATGAAATCATTCTCAACAGGTGTAATTGGATTAATTCCGGGAGCAGGTTGTTATGGTTTAGTTGATAAAATTGTGGATCCTCCAGAGGCTGCTGAAACATGGGGTAGTTGGTTGTGGAATGGCGTATCCTATGCTAGCTCTATAACTCAATGTGCTACCAGCTTTATGCCGGGTTTAGGACAAGCCACCTCTTTAGGTATTTCACTTGTTGGTATGGTAATAGATATGAAAGATGGGTATGATACCAATGAAGGTTGTTGGCGTAAATTTAGAAAAAAATCAAAAACCAAAAAAAAGAGCAATGGTGTAACTTCGTTTGATCCGAATGAAATTGTTGGTCCAGATGGTTTTAATACAGACAATTACATTTCAAAAAAAGGGAATATTGGGTATCGTATCTATTTTGAGAATAAGGATACGGCAAGTGCCTCAGCTCTTGAAGTATTTGTTATGGATACTTTGGATATTAATAAATTCGACCTAAACTCATTTAGCTTTAATACAATTACATTTGGTGATACAACTATAAATATTCAGGCTTATGCAAAAGAATTCCAGATATTGGTTGATATGTATCCAACGAAAAGTATTATTGTTCAAGTTCATGGCGTTCTTGATACACTTACTGGTGCTATGTCGTGGGATTTCCATACACTTGATCGTGTAACATTAGAACTTACAGAAGATCCTGATTTAGGTTTCCTACCACCAAATGTTAACTATCCTGAAGGGGAAGGAAATGTGGCTTATAGTTGTAAGTTAAAAGAAACAATAGCTCACGATGCGATTATCACAAATAGGGCAAGTATCGTTTTTGATTTTAATCTTCCAATAAATACCAATATAGTATCGAATAAAATCGATACCATTGTACCGGTAAGCTATGTAAACATTTTAAGTTCTACTCAATCTGACACTACATTTACAGTTAGCTGGTCTGGAAGCGACCAAGGTTCAGGAATAATGAATTATAGCATATTTGTTTCTGATAACAATAATGAATTTATTGCTTGGAAAATTTCCACTAACAGTACCTCTGATATTTTTAATGGAACGGTAGGACATAGTTATCAGTTTTTCTGTATTGCAACCGATAGCGTTGGATTAACAGAAGCTCAAAAACTTACACATGAAGCTTCTACAACCATTGTAACTGGTATTAAGGAGGCAAATAAAGATGTTTCTACATTTCAACTTTTCCCAAATCCGGCTTCTAAAACAGTTACTTTTAAAACAGAAAATATAAACAATGCCGGCTTAGTTTTAAATATTTATTCTGTTATTGGTGAGTTAATACGATCAGAAACACTTCTACAAAATCAAAATCAAATTAATGTTGCTGATCTAGGAATTGGAATTTATATGGTTGAAATCAAATCCATTGATTGGTCCAAAAAACAAAAACTGATAATACAGAGGTAATACTAAGCCTTTAACAAGATAATTAAAATTGTACTATTTTCATTTTGCGAATAGTACAAATAACATCAAATAAAATATAAAATAGTCCTTTTAAAAACCTCAGCCAACCCTCTCCTTGAAAAAAGGCGAGGGTTGATTGGTATATTTTATATTTTATTTTGGTATTGAAGAAAATATCGGAATATGAAAGCGGATAGCAATATCTTTCATAATAAGATCTCTTCTACTGCGCAGAGCAGGTCACAAAAGTTCGGGATGACAAAGCCGGAAATAGTTTCAACAGAAACTAGCAATGTATAAAGCATTCATTATCAAAACAGGTAATAAAATTTCAAACAGGTCTTTATAAAAAAACTAAAGGGAAAAACCTTGCATCAAATGGATTAAATATTTAGAGGAATTATAAATACATTTGAAACAAGATGTTTTTGGTTATTTTATTTATAATACATTTGCAGTAAACAAATTAAAACCTAAAAATTATGAGCTCAACAATCCCTATTATTATAAGTGTATTTGTTCTTCTTATTCTCTTTCTTTCTTTTGTAACTGTTGCGCAAGGGACTATTGGTGTTGTAACTATATTTGGTAAATTCCGCAGAATCATGGGGCCAGGTTTAAACATGAAGATCCCCTTTATTGAAGTGATTCACAAACGAATTTCCATTCAAAACCGTTCGGTGGAGCTTGAATTTCAAGCCATTACAATTGATCAGGCGAATGTTTATTTCAAAGCGATGCTTCTTTATTCGGTGCTTGACCAACAAGAAAATACGATCAAGAACGTAGCTTTCAAATTCATTGATGAAAGAAGTTTTATGCAGGCTCTTATTCGCACTATTGAGGGTTCGATCCGCGGTTTTGTGGCAATAAAAAGGCAAGCTGAAGTATTGGGATTGCGCAAAGACATTACAGAACATGTAAAAGAACAAATTGATAAAATATTGGAGGAGTGGGGCTTTCACCTACAGGATCTGCAATTGAACGACATCACTTTTGATGAGGCAATTATTTTATCGATGTCGAAAGTAGTTGCATCAAACAATCTGAAAGCTGCCGCAGAAAATGAAGGGCAGGCTTTGCTTATCACAAAAACCAAATCAGCGGAAGCGGATGGTAATGCTACCAGAATTGCTGCAACGGCTGAAAAGGAAGCTGCGCAACTACGTGGACAAGGTGTTGCACTTTTCAGACAAGAAGTGGCCAAAGGTATGAGTGAAGCGGCTAAAGAAATGGAACAGGCTAATTTGGATACTTCGGTAATTTTATTTTCGATGTGGACCGAAGCTATTAAAAACTTTGCTGAATACGGGAAAGGTAATGTTATTTTCTTAGATGGATCAAGCGATGGTATGCAACGTACCATGAAAGAAATGATGGCCATGAATTCCTTGATGGAAACAAAAAAAGGGACTATTTAGTAATGCAAATAGTCTAATTAAAAATATGGAATTAGATAATTTAATTGAATTCAAATCGTCACCGGAAATAAAGGAAAAACTTTCTGCTTATGG
This sequence comes from Bacteroidota bacterium, assembly GCA_021413595.1. Classification (GTDB taxonomy): domain Bacteria; phylum Bacteroidota; class Bacteroidia; order 2-12-FULL-35-15; family 2-12-FULL-35-15; genus 2-12-FULL-35-15. The sequence goes on from JAIOQD010000122.1 coordinate 2,952, forward strand.
CTTTGCTAAAACTTTTGCAGAAGGTGAAATTATATTAAATGAAAACGCATACATTAAGGCTATTCCGATTGTAACACACGGAAGCATAAGAGTTATGCGCACTGATGAAGACGGTAGAGAAATCCTACTCTATTATATCAAAGCAGGGGAAAGTTGCATCATGTCTTTTTTGGGAGGTCTGCATCACGATACCAGTAAAGTAAAGGCGGTTGCTGAAGAAGAAACGGAAATACTTTTTATCCCTATTGATAAAGTGAGTTTGCTCATAAAAGAATATCCTGAATGGCTTGATTATATTTTCCGATTGTATCACAAACGATTTGAAGAACTATTAGAAGTTGTGAACGCTGTTGCATTTAAAAAAATGGACGAACGGCTACTGAATTTCATAAAAAAAAAATGCGAGCTAACCAAAAGTCACACACTTTATGTAACCCACGAACAATTAGCTAATGAGTTAGGGACAGCGAGGGTGGTGGTTTCTCGACTTCTAAAACAAATGGAAGATGAGGGCATGATTGAACTGGGCAGAAATAAAATTTCCCTTCTGTAACAAAAGTCACAGTAAAACGCTACTATTTGTCCGATTTTTGTGGTATAATTAGTTATCCACTATAAAAACATGACAAATGAGGCCAAACATGGGAACCACCGATAAGGTTGTGAGAATTCTTGCAGCAGTTATAATAATCACACTGTATTTTACTCACCAAATTTCCGGCATTGCAGCAATCATTCTCTTGATTTTTGCAGGTATTTTTATTATTACAAGCTTTCTAAGTTTTTGCCCCTTGTATTTGCCCTTCGATTTCTCCACCAGAAAAAAAGAAAAATAAAATGGAACTCCACAACACATCAGTTATTGCGCTTATAGGGATTGTTGCGGGCCTTCTTGGAGGTATGCTTGGTTTAGGCGGGGCGATAATTATAATTCCTGCTTTAGTGATATTATTAGGCTATTCACAACAAATGGCACAGGGTACGGCTCTGATGATGATGGTATTTCCAGTAGGCGCATTAGCGGCATTTCAATATTATCAAAAAGGGTTTGTTGATATTAAAGTATCCTTAATAATGGCTTTCTTCTTTTTTATTGGCGGCTACTTTGGTGCAAAATTCTCGACACAAATTCCGCAGGATTTTTTAAAAAAGACATTTGCATTATTGCTAGTGGCAATTGCGGTGAAAATGTGGTTTTTTGACAAACAATAATATTTTTTTTATGTAACAAAAGTCACTGTACAATAAAATTAAGCCCTCTATCTTTGTATTATCAAATTTTAAAAACAAACAAAATGGAAATAAAACAATTCGAAGATAAAAACTTAGCTCATTACTCGTATGCAATTGTAAGTAATGGAGAAATAGCCTTAATTGACCCGGCAAGAAATCCTCAACCCTACTACGATTTTGCAAAACAACAAAATGCTAAAATTAAGGCTGTAATTGAAACACATCCACATGCAGATTTTGTAAGCAGTCATTTGGAAATACATAAAACAACCGGTGCAACTATTTATGTCAGCAAACTATTAGGAGCAGAATACCCCCATCAAACATTTGATGAAGGAGATGCAATTATTTTAGGCAATATCAGCTTAAAATCATTAAATACACCAGGGCATTCTCCTGATAGCATAAGTATTATTGCTATCGATGAAAACGGAAAAGAAAAAGCGGTTTTCACCGGTGACACTTTGTTTATTGGTGATTGCGGCAGGCCGGATCTAAGAGAAAAAGCAGGTGCAATTACCGCAACAAGAGCTGATTTGGCAAAACAAATGTATTATTCGCTCCGCAATAAATTAATGACTTTGCCTGATGATGTGCTCGTATATCCTGCACATGGTGCCGGCAGTTTATGTGGAAAAGGCTTGAGTGAACAAAGCAGCAGTACAATTGGGGCAGAAAAAATTGGAAACTGGTGCCTACAAAATAAGACTGAAACAGATTTTGTAAAAGAACTATTGGCAGATCAACCATTTATTCCAAAGTATTTTCCATTTGATGTTGCTATAAATAAAAAAGGCGCAGGAGCATTTGCCGAGAGCATTGCAAATGTTGAGAAAAGAGAACCCATTACTTGCAAAGGCTGCGCTAAGTCGCTTAATTCTGAAATTGTAATTATTGACACAAGACCTCAGGAGCACTTCAAAAAAGCACATTTAAAAAATGCTATAAACCTGATGAACGATACCAAATTTGAGACTTGGCTAGGCAGCATCGTAAGCCCCAATGAAAAATTTTATCTAGCGGCTGAAAATGAAGACGCATTAAATCAATTGATTGAACGAAGTGCGAAAATTGGTTACGAAAAACAAATTGAAATGGCATTTGTTTCCAATTACGGTACTACCGAAATGCTTGAGTTTGATAGCAATCAATTATTAAAAAACGAAGAATCCTTTACCATCATTGATGTTCGAAATGATTCGGAAGTAAAAACCCAAGAGATCTTTGCAAATTCAATTCACATTCCTCTGCATGAACTAAGAGAGCGTACCAATGAAATACCTGTAAACAAACCAATAGTTGTGCATTGTGCGGCAGGATACCGCAGTGCTGCCGGAAGCAGCATCATCAAATCTAAATTAAAAGATGCTGTTCAAGTATTTGATTTAGGAGAAGCTGTAAAAAACTTTAAAAATGAACTTCATAAACAAGTATAAACTCACTATAATAGGCATAATTACGGGAGCAATTGGAGGTTACCTATATTATCATTTTGTTGGTTGTGAAAGCGGTACGTGTGCCATTACTTCAAAACCTTTGAACAGCACCTTGTATGGTGCTATGATGGGAGGTTTACTACTGAATATGTTTCAAAAAGAAAAAACAAAATCAGAATAAAATAAAAGGGACAAAATCCATTATCAATTTAGAATGCAAAAAAAACAGACATTCTATTGAAAAGAATCACTGTAGTTTTGATCGACAAAGTCAATAAACAATAAAAACAATAATTATGAGCATCGAAAAAATCGTAAAAGAAAAACAAGGCACAATTATAGATGTGCGATCACCAGATGAATTCAGAGGGGGAAATGTGACCGGTTCAATTAATATACCGTTGCAGGAAATCCCTCAAAGAATAGAGGAATTAAAGGATTTAAAAGTACCATTAGTGCTGTGTTGCGCATCAGGAAACAGAAGCGGACAAGCACATAACTATCTTGTTCAACAGGGAATCGAATGTTATAATGGCGGCTCTTGGTTAGATGTAAATTATTATCAATCTCAAAAAACAAGGAGCTGTTATTCTTGATGTACGCAGCAATGGTGAATATTCAGGTGGACATATAAAAGGATCAATCAATATTCCTGTGGATCAACTGAGTAAAAACTTATCCAAACTGAAAGACAAAAACAAACCAATCATTACAGTTTGCGCATCAGGCATGCGAAGTGCATCGGCAAAAAGCATTTTAAAATCAAATGGATATACACAGGTTCACAATGGTGGAGGCTGGGGTAGTCTACAAAATAAAATAAAATGATAAAGCAAATGCTTTTTACCGGCTGGAATTTTATGCGCTGGCTTCGTTTGGGATTGGGAATTTTTATAGCTATCCAAGCCATTCAAAATCATGATACTCTTTCAGGTTTTATATCGGCATTTTTTCTGTTTCAAGCTGTAACGAACACAGGCTGCTGCTCTAGCGGTGGCTGTTCTGTGCCGTCTTCAAAAAAAAACTTTAACAAAATTGAAGATGTAAAATTTGAAAAAATAAAAACAAAAGTATAAATAGTAATAATAAAACATATAAAAATGGCAACGACATTCTCAGAAATAATAAAAAGACTCTTATTCTATTCAAAAAAGGAGAAATAAAATGGAGACAATCGGGTGTAGTGCAAGCAGAAGAATTAAAAAAAATCATTCAATCCTTTTCAAACATTGCTTAAAGCTATTTTATATTCTACCTTGTGGAATAAATGTCCTCAATGTCATCAAACAAATGTGTTTGAGACAAACAATGCATATAATTTAAAACGGTTTGATAAAATGAATGTTTCATGCGCCTGTTGTGGAATAACCTATGAAAAAGAGCCCGGATTTTATCAAGGTGCAATGTATGTTAGTTATGCCTTAATGGTTGGTTGGTTTGTTATTACATGGGCTGCTGACTCATTCGTATTTAAATCGGAAACATGGCAGTATTTAACTTTTGTAATAAGTACAATCATTGTATTTATGCCGCTCACATTTCGTATTTCTCGTTTACTTTGGTTGAACTTTTTTATTAAGTATGATAAAAACAAAACTAACTGCAAATAACAATTACCAAAACAATATAACACTATGAAACTATTTTATTTTTTACTTATTGCATCGGCAACTCTATTTAACAGTTGCTCAACCGGACAATCGGATAATACCAAAACAAATCTATCGGCAATTGAGTTTGCAGAAAAAATAAAAGAATTGCCTTCTGCACCTATACTCGATGTTAGAACTCCAGAAGAATTTGCAAAAGGACATTTGCAAAATGCAACAAATATCGACTGGAACGGAAACAATTTCGACAATCAAATTGCGGCTCTTGACAAATCAAAACCTGTTTTTGTTTACTGTTTAAGCGGTGGAAGAAGTTCCTCAGCTGCAAAAAAAATACGTTCGGATGGTTTTAAGGAAGTGTATGAACTACAAGGTGGGATTATGAAATGGAGAGGAGCAAATCTCCCTGAAACCACTGAAAAGAATAACACTTCATCCGGCATGAACAAACAACAATTTGAGGAGCTATCCAAATCTTACAAAACAGTTCTGATAGATTTTTATGCGGATTGGTGTGGACCTTGCAAAAAAATGAAACCTTATTTGGATGAAATCTCAAACGATATGTCAGCAACAGTTAAAGTAATCCGCATCAATGCGGATGAAAATCCGGAGCTATGCAAAGAATTAAAAATTGATGCGCTGCCCACTTTACAACTCTATAAAAATGGAATTATAACATGGGGAAACATTGGTTACATTGAAAAGGCAGAAGTTGTGAGCCAAATAAACAAACCCTAAAGCAATCTAATACCAAGCAAACCTAAATGAAGTTTTTCTGTTCACTCCTGATATTAATTTAATTTTTTGACAATAAAAAATTTTTCAATTCTTTAAATTCCGGTTTTATAATCTTGCTTTCTTTTTTTAACTTAAAAAGATGTTCTACTGAAGTAGGCATCTCTATTGTTTCTTTGATAATGCTTTGTACTACATCATCAAACTTAACGGGATGTGCTGTTTCAAGAATGAACCCCTTTTGATGAGGATGTTGTTCTAAATAACCTTGAAGTCCTTTATAAGCAACAGCCCCATGAGGCTCTAAAAGATAATTATACTTTTTATAAACCTCCAAAATCACTTCTGCACTCTCAGTATCACCAACACAACAATTGCTGACCATCTCTTTTACATGCTTGTGATTGTGATCAAACAATTCTAATAAACGAACAAAGTTGCTGGGATTACCCACATCCATTGCATTAGAAATAGTAGCTATGGCAGTTTTCGGAATAAACGTTTTATTGATGATATAATTAGAAAACACATCATTACTATTGCATGCTGCAATAAAATGTTTGATAGGTGCACCTGAAAAAGATGCAAGTAATCCGGCACAAATATTTCCAAAATTACCACTTGGAACGCTCACTACCGGAGGCAATTCATGAGGCCATTGCTGCAACGCATAAAAATAATAAAACTGTTGTGGCAGCCAACGTGCTACATTTATTGAATTAGCAGAAGTAAGCGAAAGGTGTTTGTTCAGCGGTTCATCCGAAAAGGCTTGCTTTACCATACTTTGGCAATCATCAAAGGTTCCTTGGACTTCCAGTGCTGTAATGTTCTTTCCAAGCGTTGTAAGTTGCAACTCCTGTATCTTA
>JAIOQD010000123.1 GCA_021413595.1 Bacteroidota bacterium
AAAAATGAATTACGAGCGTATTGAGTGGCAGTTGGTAAAATACTGCTGTAAAGATCTTCTGTTTCAATATTAAAATATTCAGAGATGATGGGTTGAATAATTTTCCATTGATCATAGCGTAAATTATCAATAAGTACTAAAAAGGTAGTTTCAGGCTTCTCAAGTAATGGAGCTACTTTGCTTTTAAACAGCGTATGTGAAAACAAAGGCGGGTTTGGTGTTTGACCATTCAACCAACCTATATAGTTATTTTCAATGAATTTACAGTATAACTTATTGGCTTCTTGTTTCTGCATTTTCAAGATCTCCATCATGCTCTCATCCTTGCTGGAATCTAACTCCAACTCCCAATACACTAGTTTTTTATACACCTCAACCCATTCAGCCCAATTTAATCGATCACCTAACGTCATTCCTATCTGGCGGAATTCCTGCTGGTAATTGGAGGTGGTTTTTTCGCTGATAAGACGTTTGTTATCTAAGGTCTTTTTCAAAGAAAGCAATATTTGATTAGGGTTAACAGGCTTTATCAGGTAGTCCGAAATTTTTGAACCGATCGCATCCTCCATCAAAAACTCTTCTTCACTTTTTGTGATCATTATAACAGGCAGTTCGGCATGCTTTGATTTTAGACGATTGAGTGTTTCTAAACCTGAAAGACCGGGCATATTTTCATCAAGCAATACGGCAGAAAAATGGTTCTTTTCAACCAATTCCAAAGCTTCATCACCGCTGTTAGCAGTTTGAATTTCATATCCCTTTTCTTTTAAAAATAAAATATGCGGCTTTAATAGATCAATCTCGTCATCAGCCCAAAGTATGTGTATCTTATCCATATTATAAATTATTTAATATTGGTTTCAATTTTAAAAATTTAAATCTAAACGAATGTACTCTTAATTATATTGTTTTAAAGTTTTTAACATTATTTGGGACATTAGAGGCCTTACCAACTTCATCTGTCATCCAGAGCTTTTCGCGATGGATCTTGTTTATGATTGACAATATTCACCACTCAATGTCGTTTTTTTAGCGAAATATCTATCACTATGTCATTCCGAGCGGAGTGGAGGAATCTTGTTAGTAAACAGACGTATTTAAAGTTCATTGCAATAATCAATAAAAAGATCCCTCGGCTCTGCTCGGGATGACACTCCATTAATTAATTTATTCCTTAAAAAAAATATACTGATTTAGTATTTAATCAACTCTTCAGTTTCCGGATAATATCAGTTAAAGACTTACCAAGATTTTCGATAGATGCATGTATTTTTTCATCTTTCAGTTTTCCATTTTCATCAAATGCTTCTTTTGCATGCGGCACCGCAATTTGTTTTGGTAAAACGATGACCTTAATATTCCCTAAAATCCATCTTAGAGCAGAAAGTCCACGCAAACCTCCCAATGATCCTTCTGAAGCGCTCATCAGGCAAGCCACTTTATTCTCAAAGGCTTTTAAGGGGGGCATTCCTTTAACAGGACGAGAAGTCCAGTCTATAGTGTTTTTTAATACACCCGAAACAGAACTATTATACTCCGGAGAAGCAATCAGAAAGCCATGATGTTCTATCATCAGGTTCATCAACTTTTTGGCGTTTTCCGGGATTCCATTTTCTTTTTCAAAGTCACCATCATAAAGAGGCATAGGAAAATCACGAAGATCTATTACTGTCACTTCGGCTCCGGCATTTCTGGCACCCTCAGCAGCAATTGATACTAATTTTTTATTAAACGAGTCTTGACGGGTACTGCCCGCAAAAGCCAATATTTTTGGTTTAAATTCCAATATTTTTTTTAATTACAATTTTAGTCCAAAATTGTCCGGTTTCGGATAAATATTCGTTAAAGGTCTGTTTTTAATAGTTGAGAAAAGGTGATGGGATATAAAAAAAACTGAAGAAGGAGCGCAAATATTCAATCAACGCTGATATCAGATGATGAGCATCTTACGTGAGGGATTCCTTCGACAAAAGCTCAGGATACATTCTTCTCTGAAGAATAAATTCCGTGGAAAGCCCGGAGCGCAGAGAGGACTTGCAACGAAAAGCCCGACCCGCAGCGCAGCGAAGGGACACGCCCCAATAAACCGAAAAGTAAATTAATTAAACCAAGAAGCAACAACTAACCAACTTATAATGTCTCCAATACTTTTCCTTTAGCCTCACCAAACCCAATACGTACACCATTTTTTTCGCAATAGCCACGCAAG
>JAIOQD010000087.1 GCA_021413595.1 Bacteroidota bacterium
AAGTGGAAATAGTTGGTTTGGCCGATACCACTGTATTGGTTCTCGTTCCTGAATCAGGTGATGAGGTGCAAAGTTTGAAATCAGGGGTAATGGAGATCGCTGATGTGTTTGTGATCAACAAATCAGATAGGGCAGGAGCATCCATTTTTATGAAAAATATTCAGCAATTGGTACATTCCAAACCAACGAGCGATTGGAGCATTCCCGTAATTAAAGCTGTTGCAATAAAATATGAAGGAGTTGATGAATTAATTGAAGCAATCGATAAACATCAGCTTACAGGCATAAACACAAAACGCCCGTATCTATTGGTTGAAAAAGCATATCGTTTAATTCAGAATTCGAAGATGAAAAGTGTTTCTAAAAAAATATTACAGCAGCAGATAGAAATAGAATTAAAGAAAGTTGATTTTAATTTGTATCGTTTTGTGAATGGTTACCAATAACGAATATTTACGAATTTACGAAACTGGGTTTGTGGTTTTTTACACACCGTTTCGTAAATTCGTAAATATTCGTTATCCGTAACCAATTACTCAATTACCAATTTTTCTGTTTGTTTTCCTTTTTCAGTTACATACTCAAAAAAGTAAACTCCTTTTTTTAAGTTTTGTACACTTATTTCAATTGGATTGATTCCGTTGATTACCTTTAATTCATTGGTATATACAACCTGGCCAATCATGTTAATTAGTTTTACACTTACTTTTTGATTTTTTGCAGATCATCTGCTATCCCAAGAATTTCAGCGTTACAAGGTACATTAGGGCCTGTAAGTTTGGTCATGGTAGTAAAATCGATGTAACATGCATACTGCATACTATCTACAAAAGGGTTACGGTTCCCCTGGATGGATTCAATAAAATCATTACGAGCAATTTCCCAAGCATCAGGTGGATCTTGAAAATTCCATGTTTTTAATATGTTCTGGCTTTGCCCATAGGGTATAGAATTACTTATAGGATTACGTAAAGCCCAGCTATTACCACCAACAGTAGTATAACAAGTAGCTTCAGAAAAAATAGCACGTGCAGCATCTCCTTTGTGCGCATCGCGCGGTTCATAAACAGTTTGTCCCTGAGCGTTTAATCAGAATTCACCTTCCAGGTAGGTGGAGGTGGCAGTTACTACTTCTCCTAAAGGATAATTACTGCGTACCCCGTTAGCACTGTTCTGATTGGTTGGGAATAAATGGTGGTAATCCTCATATTCAGGCAACCCTTGTGCAGGATCTGTTGGCATCCAGTTATGGCAATAGGTATGTTCACGGCTAAATCCGTTAGTTGTCCAGTCAAATGGTTCGGTATAAACCTTGTTTTGACCACTGTAAACACAAGTTAGAACGCGTTGGTCGCCAGTTGTATCACGTGAAGCAAAAGGAGTTACTACAGCGGGACCATAATTACTATAGAACAAGTGTGTGTGAGGGTTTATTTTAGTATGAAGGTCAGCAATAAAAGTAGCACTTGCCGTTGAAATTCCGGTATAATAAGTAGTTGGTTGCATCGAGCCTAAGCTTGTAACATTTGCTATAAGCGGACTAGCAGTTAAATAATTACGATATATACCTGGTCCGTTATACGTAAATACTGCAAAATAGTAATCCGTGCTTGCCACTATATTGTTTGGAGTAAAAGAGGTAGCTGTTCCGTTATAAACTACTTTTGAGCTACCAACCATATCACCACGTTGATATACAGTTCCATCAGCAGGAATGTCGGTAATGGCAGAACCTTTTTTACGTATGATTATATACCCTTCCGGTGCCGGTGATGCTGCTGTAAAGGATGCATTAAGCGTATAGGATGTTACGTTTGAAAATACAAGGTTACTTGCCTGAACGGTTGGTTCTGAAGCATAGCTCCCTCCGATTCCGTATAATGTAATAATGTATGGATTTTCATCTGCATCATCACTCACAATGGTTAATGTTGCGTTACGGGTACCAGCAGCAGATGGTGTAAAATCAAGCACTAAATTTCCTGTGCTTGCTGCTGAAACTGTTGCAGGGAATGAAGCCACGCTAAAGTCAGCTGCATTGGTTCCTGTAATAGTTGCAGAAGATATCATCAGCATGTTGGTTGTTCCCTGGTTTTCTATTGTGAATGTTGTTGGTGTATTAACACCCACACTTGAATTTGGTGAATAAGTACCACCCGTAACAATAGTAGTGCTACCTTGTTTAATGTTTATTTCCTGAGCAGGGCCCGCTGCTCCGGCAGCTATTGTAACGTCATCCAAGCCGATGTTCCCACCAACCTTATTGGAATAGTTAAAACGAATATAACGGCTTGCGTTGTTTGGTACATCAGTAAATGCGGTATAAGTGTTTGTAGGAGCAGTATGTGAACGCAATGTTGTCCAGCTTGTTCCATTTACTGATTCTTCTACCAAAAATATTCCTCCAGTTGTAAAAGAGTTTCCTGCCAGGTAATAAGTTACATTGCCCGGATTACTTGCAAAAAATATGATCATTTGATCGCCTGTAGCATCAAATTTATAAGCAGGAGGGGTATTACCAGATCCTGTATAATAAAGTGGTGTAGGGTCAATAATTGACCACCCTGTAGGGAATGTAGTATTTAAAAAGCTCCATGCGGTAGGCAATACAGCCTGAGCAAATGCGGACAGATTTACAGCCACAATAAGCGATAATGTGTAAAGAATTTTTTTCATTTGTTTTTTGTTTTTTACCGCGAAGACGCTAAGGCGCAAAGCAAGTATTATTATTATTATTATTATTATTTTTTTTTGTTTTGTTTTTTCTCAGCGTCTTTGCGCCTTAGCGGCAAATTTTTATTAAAACGTTACTCGTAATCCCATATTAAATCTTCTGCCCATACCCATATAAACAAGTGCTGATTAAGCCTCCGGTAAGTGTAAATTTTAATTTCGAATATTTAAAATCATACCCTGCATAGATATCTAATAGCCCATAATCCGGCATTTTCCATGATTCACGATCGCGGTTATCTGTTTTTACAGTTCCGTTTGTATTATATGTTACACCCAGATCAAGTAAATTGAAATTGGAATAATTCTTTGTAAAGTAGGTATAACGTGCTTTTATATATAAATTCTTAATAATCTCGTAACGCAAACTCCCACCTAATTGGATCTGAGAAGCATCCCCAACATGTATCCCTTTAGCACTAAAATTAATAGTATCGGTAGGTCTGTCCGTATTGATATCAAATAGAAATACCTGGTCTTCCGTTTTTGAGGTCCAATCACCAAATGAAGCTAAACCTTCCACATCAAGGTTTTTAAGCAGCTTGTAAATAAAATCGAACTCTATTCCTTTATGTATCGCGTTCAAACCATTTAAAGTATAATAAAAATCATCACCTGCAATACGGATAGTAGGGAATTCAGAAAGTGGTTTGTTTTTCCAGTTGGTGTAATATAAATTCACATTGGTTGCAAATTTTGGATATTTTAAACCATATCCGCCTTCAAAAGCAACCACTTCCTGCATTCTTGCTTTTGTATTTTCAAGATTAGTAGAGGTGAATACCAAAGCAAAACGAGGAGCCATTTTCAGGTAGCCAATATTTACGAATACATTTTGGTGTTCGTTAATGTTGTAATTGGTTCCACCTTTAAAGGTATAGCCTAAAAACCATTTACGTTTTGTTGTTGAATATTCAGCTTCAGCCGATTGATTGGTATATTTAGTTCCATTATGTGTTATTGTATCACCAAAACCAACAGCTTGTATAATGGTGGTATCAGAAAGGATCAGATCTTTATTTTGGTAAAAATCTTTACGTTGGTAACCCGTTTCTGAAACACTTGCCGTAACAAATGCGCTCCAGTTCTTCTTTTTATATTCTAATTGTGCAAATGCCCCTCCCCAGGTAACATAACCTTCGTAATTGGTAAGTATTTTATCGCCTTTTTGTTTCATCTGATACTGAAAATTAGGGTCGCCAACAAACTTTCCTCCCGGCTGGTTTTGATCGGTATGGTTTTCAAAAAAATCACCACCTAAAAGGTCGTACACCTCTTTGTAATGGATGCCTTTGTAATACCGTCCGTCAATACCCAAAATGGCAGAGAAATTTGTATCTATCTGGTAGTTCAATGAAGAAAGTACACCATACCATTGATGGTTATTGATGGAGCTTTGAATGATATTGCTTGACTTATGGAGCGTTGAGCTGTACAATGGGTCAACTAAAGAAAGGTTTGCTGTATAGTATTTATCAAATAGCAATTGTCCGGTATTGGGATCACGGTCACTGGATCCTGGGGCGTTTAACAATTTTGTGCCGCCACCTTTTCCAAAAGAAGCATAAGCTACTGTAGAAAGATACAGTTTTTTATTGATGTTCCAGAAGTCGGAAAGGTTGAATTGGGGCTTATGAAAATAATTTATACGTTCATTAAATGGATCTCCATTTAACATTCCCCAATGCGGATTATAGCGAATACCCCTTGTTCCGCTTTCAACGTTTGAATACATACTGTTTTGGTACACACTGTCAGCATTAATTCCAAGTTTTGTGGCTAATGTTTTATCATAAATAGCAACCGGTAATTTATCGCTTCGCTGTCCGTGACTTTGTGGGGCACCGTTACCGCTAAGACTTACTAAATGTCCTCCCATCCTTTTTTGTACTTTCAGGAAATAAGAATACGCATCGGTCCATGTTTCATCAACATATCCATCTCCTTTTTTGCGTGAAAAAGCCCCTGTAATACCCCAGCCACCTTTTAATTGGCCTGTATTAAAGCCTATGGAGGTTTTGAAAATTAAGTCACTCATCACCTCTTGTTTAATACTGATTTCTTTTTTAGAATCAATTCCTTTGGTGATAATATTCATAGTTCCGCCTATAGAAGCCAGCGCTAATTTCGAGGCTCCTAATCCTCTTTGAACCTGTACATTTCTGGTAACATCGCCTAATCCGTCCCAATTGCTCCAATATACCTGACCATTTTCCATGTCGTTTACCGGAACACCATCCACAAGTACAGCAACATTTCGCTGATCGAATCCTCTTATAGTAACACGCGCATCACCACTACCGCCACCCTGTTCGGTTGCGTAGGCACCTGGAGTAGAATTTAATAGCATTGGAAGGTCTCTGGAGGCTAATTCTTCCTGTATTTGTTTAGCTCCAATATTAGAGAAGGCAACAGGTGTTTCACGTATTTTAGCCACATCGGCAATAACTTCCACTTCATTTAATGTTTGTGTTTGAAGCGAAAAATTAAAAACAGAAGGTTTGTTTCCAACTTTTATTTTTAATTTTTGGGGCTCATATCCAACATAGGATATAGAAAGTGTATATTGTCCGGAATCGGCTTTAATACTATAGTTACCATCAATATCAGTAATAGTACCTTTTCCTTCAGCAATTAAAATAGTAGCGCCAATAATAGTTTCACCGGTAGCAGCATCTTTAACAGTTCCTTTTATTTCTCCTTTTTGAGAAAAAGACAAATGGGAGCAGGTAACAAAAAATAAAATTAGTAGAATATTTTTCATGTTTCAGATTTCGAGTGATGCACTATATATTTTAAAAGTTTCAAGTTCCAGGATAGCTGCTATATACAGAACTTGGAACTTGAATCTTTTTAACTTAATTTTTTTTATTTACTGAATGGAGATTTTTACAATCGAAGTTTTGTTATTAGCAAATAAAACTTTCACAGTATAAATACCTTTTGCAAGATTACCTGTTTCAATCTTTATTTGTTTATCAGTTTTGTTTCCTTCTTTTTGAATTACTTGTTGTCCTACAACATTGTATAATTCAATCACTTTAATTGTTTCAGAAGAAGAAACATTGAAGAAATTATTGTTTGAAGGGTTTGGATAAACAATCACAGAAACGCTGTTATCAATTTCATTGATTCCTACCGGGCAGCTGCAAGTATGAGAACCTAAACCTGTCCAGGTATCTTTCGGCAATGAGTCATATTCAGCAAGAGCATTGAAAGTTGTCGGATTAACAGTCACCCCTCCCATTACAGTTGCTTTTCTTTGTAGGGTATAATCTTTTGTGATCCATGTCCCTTGTGCATCTGTATATGGGAATACAGTTGACCAGCTTGTTCCAGGATCTTCACCAATTTTACCGAAAATATCCACTTTTACACCATTTTTTTCAAGTGTAATTGCATCATCTCCGTTCATATAGGTTGGTGCGCCACTAGCGCCATAAGGGCCATCTAATTGATCTGCCAATGCCTGCAAAGCGGGACTAACTGCAGGGGAAGTTCCTCCTTGTTCTACAGTAGTTTGGCCATTCGCAACTACAAATACATCATGTGGTGCTATAGTTCCACTAAGTTGCAAAGTGCTACCAACAATGGTAGGGGAGCCATTGGAGTATCGTGCCAATAAATAGCCTGTTAAAACAACAGGGCTATTTGTTGGGTTATAAATTTCAATTGCTTTATCATTCCCGGTTCCTTCAACATACTCGGAAATAAAAAGCTCATTGCACTGCGCATTAGCAGCTAAAGACGCAGATAATGTAATTACAGAAAGTAAAAGTTTTTTCATTTTTTTAAATTTTTAAAGGTTATATTTTGTTGATTTTTAGTTTGAAGCGGCTTGGGACTTGTTCTTCAATCAGCAGATTTGCTATAAACAGAAAACTCGTAGTCTTATGGGATATTCACTTCTTGATATCGTTTTACAAATGTAGGCTATATTTTTTATTTGGCAATGCAGTCTTTTTAAATAGTAATTAACAGATAATGAAAAAGAAATGAAAAATTTACATTGGAATTTTAAAATTGATGGAATTTATTGTAAAAATTGTTCTTTTACAAATGGAGATATTGAAATAAAAAGGAAAACAAAGTTTAAATCCTGATTACTCTAGCACCTTATAACAGCCATTGGGTATTATGGATAATTTTGGGAGAAGCAATTTATTCTCTTGAGGTTTATTGTTTGAGCAATTTTGTTATTTCTATATCGCCCAATTCATTTATGGCCCTTACATAATAAACTCCTTGTGAGTAGGATGAAATATCAACATCAAATGTATTGCTCGTTGGTGTTTTATTCTCCCAAATTACTTTTCCCATCATATCATAGACTTGTATTGCTTTGACAACAACAGCATTATCATTTTTTGTAACGGTAATTCTGAAATTACCATTGTTTGGATTTGGAACAATACCGATATTGTTTTTAGTTAAACTTTCTTTTTTTTCAATTGATGTATATTGTGAAATGGCGTTATTGTTGTTATTTGCATTTAGCTTGCGGAAGCTATTCCCAGGCGCATCGCAACCGTGAATAAATGCTTCAAAGCTACTGCCTGTTGTGGCGGTTGCAATAAAGCCAGGCGTTAGTGTTATTGCAGTTGATGAACGATAAGTGTTTTTTAAACCGCTATTAAAAGTTTGAGTAGAAGTAATTAACCCGTTAGCTTCTTCGAAGTTATTTTGACTTACGTTGCCGGAAAGCGTTAAAGTACCTGTTGGTGGACATACGAGTGGAGCTTCCCAAAGGCCTCTGCCCATAGTTGCAGCATATATTTTGTTATTCGGTATATTTATCTCCAAATCGTTGACAATGACATTTGGAAGGCCTGTATATTTTTGCCAACTATTTACGTAAGGATTTCTATAATAAACGCCTGCATCTGTACCTATATACAGTTGGTCATTTGTGCCCTTGCCCTTTTCATAAATAATGGATAATACAGGTAAATCTGGTAAGCCTGTTGAAAAATCTGACCATGTTGTGCCTCCATCATTGCTATACATAACATGACTTGTTTCCGTGCCGTTAATAAAACCTGCACCCGAAATCCACAACCTGTTTGGGTTTAGAGGATCTATTGCTATTGAACTAATTGAACCGCAGAGCCTGTCGTTTGAAGGGGTAATGTCTGTCCAACAATTAGCAATGGGATAAGGGCCGCAGCCTCCGCTCGTAGTTCTGAATAAAAAAGCTTGTGTTGAGGGTGTTGGACAATGAGGTGTATTCGGACCAGCAGTACCTTCATGATTCATACCAACATATATATAATTATTATTTGATGGGGCAATTTTGAATGTTTTTATACCATGACTACAAGAGGAAAAAAAATAAGAATCAAAATCTGAAATTCTTTGCCAACTTGTTGTACAGTTGGTATTGGTTAAATCTGTTTTTACAAATAAATCTGTATGCCCAAAATAATATTTATCACTTACCGGCTCATATTCAATTGGAGCATTCCATTCGCTACCCCAAGCAGCGCATGGTTTCCCAACCCCCGTGCTTGATGACCAATTGTTGGAAGTGGATTTGATAGTGTTGTTATATGCATCTGAACTAACCATGTCCATATTATTTTTTACACATTGTTCACCTCCGTCACTACTTCCTATATTTTGCCAGGAGGCATTCTCTTTTTTATGGCTTCCGTTATCCATTTCTCCAATAAGTATAATGTCATTTGTTTCATGCTTGGCATCACTCATTCTATAAATTGTGCCAACAGCTAAACCTGTGCCATTCAGATTAGTGAACATTGGTGAAGTCGCAAGAGGATTTGTAGATTTTGAAAGACCTCCATCACTTCCGATATATAAATTAGTTCCGTTAACAACAAATTTATGTTGATCCGGATGTAAATTATTTTCAAAATAGCTGCCTTGGTGGATAGGGGGTGCGCCATAATTTGCTGACTTAAAAAAATAAGTAGAACCCCAACATACATCGTTATTTGATAATGCTTTAATTGGCATTCTTGTTATACTAATATCATTTGCACCATTATAAGATGCACCATTACTTGCAGGATTTGTATTAGTGTACAGATTCGTGTTCCAAGTATTAGAGGTAATGTTGTAATTAAAAATGTATATTTTTCGGTAGGTATATGCAGCGCCTGAGTTACTGTTGGATATTACGTAAGCATATAAATAATCACCGTAAGCCGAAATATTGATTAATTGAATATCCTCATTAGTTGTTTTTGTGCCGTTAAATGCATAACCGTAAGGAGACGGATTTCCCGTTACCGAAGTCCATAAAGAGCCTCCATTATATGATTGAATAATATCTATTCCGGAAGCAAATATATGGTTATAAGCAGTATCGTTAGGCTCGAACTCCAACCCTTTTATATAGGTATTATCAGAGTTAGTGGGCTGAAATACATTTGCCCATGTTGGGCTGGTTGAAAGAGCATCCGTTGTTTTAAATATCCCATCCGTTGTGCCGACATACATAATATTATGATCGCTGGGTTTAACTAAAAGTTTTGAAATTGCTTTTTTATTCTCATAACTGCTAAATAAGCCGGTATTGATAGGAGTCCAGGTATTAACACCTATCTCTAATCTATAAATACCAATTGAAAAGGTAGCAAAGGCATCGCCATCACCAGTGGCAATAAAAACAAATTTTTTATTTGTATTAGGATCCTTACACACAACAATATCAGACACACCGGTAAATGGCAACTGATCGTCAGTATAAAAATTTTGCCAGGTAGCCCCTCCATCCGTTGATTGAAAAACACCACCAAATGGCGAACCTGCATAAATTATTGTTGCATCATCGGGGTCAAAAGCAATTGCCTGAATGCGACCAATACCATTTGTATGCCAACCACTTGGCGATGTAAAAGGTCCGTTACAAGTCCATGGAGCAGTTGACCTGGTATTATTCGAAGGAGGAGTAAATTGTGCGGCATAGTTACGATACGCTCTGGCAGCAATATTAAAATTTCCATGCGGAGATAAACGACCTTCCCAAAAATTTTCAAATGTTTTATATTGATAGTATAAACCACTTTCTACTGTATCGGGAGTTAGGTTTAAATTTAAAAAATTTGCTTGAATAGCATAAAAATTACTGTCGGCACTTGATTTAATAAATTGCGCATCACTGTTTTTTTCTATGCCCAATAAAATAAGAATAGACAGTATAGTAAAGCATGTTTTTATGTTATTTATTTTCATATTAATGAAATATTTGAAAAATAATTTTTATTCTTTAATAATTTTTTTAGTTATAATTTGTTTATCCGAAATCAACTTTACAAAATAAACCCCTTTGGGTAAATCAGAAATATTAATTTCGGATTTTTGATTTTCAATCAGAGATTGATATACCATCTCACCAAGTATGTTAACTATTTTCAGTTGAAGATATGTTTTGCCTGTTTCAGTAATAGTTATAGTAAATTTATTATTAACAGGATTAGGATAGATATTAAAATTATTATTTTCTTCTTCTATATCATTCACTCCTACTAAAGCTATAGTTCCGTATGTTATATCATCAATAATCCATCCCTCCTTATTTGTATTTATACCATCACTCACAAAAGTAAATTTAAACAAAACAGAATCCACCGTTTCTATTCCAAGATCAGGATTGCTATCGCCTAAATATATAAACGTTTCAAACCAACCGTTCCATGTACCCGTGAAAAAAGGCGTACCCGGTCCGTAATATGGAGGATGATAATCCCCAACAAAAAAATATACATTTACAGGGCACCAAGTAGCCCCATTATTAAGTGAGTATTCAACATAACCAACATCTGAAAGGCTATCAGTGTCGATCTTACTCATAAATGAAACAAATGGCGTGGGTCCATACACATATGCAAACAATACTTTATGAGGCCCCCCTATTTGCCAACTATTATTGACTTGAAGCGTATCAATATACAAATTAGTAAAGGCGGTATCAAAAGTGATGCTATTGCTCCATTGTTGAGCAATAATATTATTGGAGGATAAGAACAATATGATTATAAAAAAAACAGTAATATAATTTTTATAAACTAATTGGATTTTTTGTAACTTTTTTTTCATTTGTTACTGTTTTTGTGGTTTTTCAAATCCTTATTTTTCAATCGCACTAAGAAAGCCATAATCAAGAAATAAATATAGTCCTAACCTTCGAATTTTTCTTTTAAGCTTATTTTAGTTTAGGGCTTTTTTTCCAATGCTTCAATACGTTTGTTTTGTTGAATAATATATAAGGACAACTCCTCTATTTTTTCTAATAATTTAGCATCCATGGTTGCCATATCAATACCATTTTTTACTACTTCCTCAGCGGAAGGTATGTTAGGTAAATGTTTATTGGTTTTAACAAATGATTCTAAATCTTCAATACTTTTTAATTTGTATTTCTCATCAAAAACATAATCTGACCAATAAGCTGTAGTAGCCACTGCCACCTTTACTTTTTCTGCTAATATTCCCTGCTGTACAAATAGTAAATACCCATCGGGAGTACCCATAAAACCCGATAATGCTGGATTTCCAATTAAAGTTTTCCCGTTTTTCAATACTGTTACAGCATTAGATCTCGCAGATGTACTTGATCCATTACCGATAATAAACAAAGGATCCGTAGCAACCCAGCTGCCAGCTGAGCCAGAAATAAGATTCCATTTCCCTATTACAAAAGATGCTTGAGAGGATGCAGTTGTACTGATTCCGAATGCCGCAGAAGATTGTCCGGAAGCTGTTGTTAAATTACCAATAGCGCAAGATGCCGTGCCAGAAGCAGTTGTGCCATATCCGGCAGCAAAAGATTCTTCTACGGAAGCGGTACAGCCAAGACCGAACGCGGAAGAGTGTTCCCCAGAAGCAGTCGTATTATTTCCAAAAGCAACGGAATAATTACCGATGCTTGCTGCATCCCACAGCGTAGAAGTGACTGCCCCTGCTCTAAAAGCAGCTTTAGAAGGTATCCACATCATTCTTGTTCCAGCACCGCTTGTGGGAGTAGCTCCTGTTGTTCCGTCAAATAAAACACTTCCATTATTGAGGTGTAATTTAGCTAAAGGGCTTGATGTTCCGATGCCTACATTGCCAAGGTTTCTGTAAATATCATTCCCTGTTCCAGCTGTCCATTTGCTTGATCCGGATTGGGTAACTCCGCCTATCTTGTAAACACTTCCGGCAGCAAGATTCATATCTCCATTCACATCCAATTTATATGCAGGCGTAGTTGTGCCAATACCTACGTTGCCCATAATTGAACTATTTCCTGTTCCACTTACTGTTAAAGTACCTGTTTGAATAGTATTTCCAACACCATCAAGACGATATTGCTCTACTCCATTTGCGTAAGCTCCCATAAAAAAGTATCCACTATTTGCTGCTCTTGTTGTTTTTAAAGTTTGAACAATTCCATTAAAACTTGCGTGTGTGTTTTCAAAATTTGATACTCAAGCATTATTAGCAGTCAAAACATGCAGTGGATGTGTAGGTGTTGTAGTTCCGATGCCTACATAATTATTCGGAAAGGTAATAGACATTGCATCAGTATAGGTATCATCACTTGAACCAAACGATAATCTATCTGCCGTACCAAATGCTTGATTACCAATGCTATATATCCTTGAATATCTGCGAGGGTTTTGAGTATCAGAAAAGTGACCAAATATTATTTCAGTGCCAGCTCCAACATTGTTATTATATTGATTATTACTTAAATATATGCTTGCACCCATTGCATTAGCAACAGGTTTTGTAAGTGTCAATAATTTTGAGGGTGTGGTAGTTCCAATACCTACATTGCTTCCATTATCAAAAATAAGAGAATTGCCAAGTGTACTGCCGTTTGGTGTCCATTTTGGCACATAATTAAGCGTTTGAGCATTTACTTCAAATGCAATAAAAAAGTAACTTGTTATGGTTAATAGTAAAATTTTAATTTTTGTTTTCATAAATGGTTTTATAGTTTATCGTTTGATTTGAGGAATATTTTAATTCTAATATTTCAGTAATTTCGACAAAGGTAATTTTTTATCGATGGTTGGGTGTTTTTTTTCGATATTTTTTTGTTTTATGTTGAACTGATTTTGTTGGCGGACTTTAATGCCTGTTTATAGGGGGTATCGAACAAGTATTTTCTTTTAAATCAAAAGCTGATAAAAAAATGCAGCCCCTTTTTACTTCAGTATCTTGCATTTCAGAACACAAAAAAAGGATATTGAAAATTTTTCAATATCCTTTTTTACATAATAACAGCTTGGCTTATTCCCATAAAGCGAGATAGGAGAGATCATTACAACTTCGCTTTGATCTCTACCATGTCATAACCTTCAATAATATCTCCGGGTTTCATGTCATTAAAGTTTTTAATGTTTAGTCCACATTCAAAACCTTTATTAACTTCTTTTACATCGTCTTTAAAACGTTTTAATGAACCAAGTTCACCCGTGTGAACAACAATGCCATCACGGATAATACGTATTTTGGTATTACGGTTTACTTTACCGTCAAGTACAAAACATCCTGCAATATTACCCACTTTGGTAATGTTAAATACTTCACGTATTTCAATGTTGCAAACGATTTTTTCTTCAAATTCCGGAGCCAACAAGCCTTCCATCGCAGCTTTAATTTCATTGATCGCCTGGTAAATAATGGAGTATAAACGAATATCAATTTGTTCTGTTTCCGCAAGTTTACGTGCACCACCTGATGGACGAACCTGAAACCCTACAATGATCGCATTGGATGCCGATGCTAACAATACATCAGATTCACTGATAGCACCAACAGATTTATGAATGATTTTAACAGAAACTTTTTCGGTAGAAAGTTTTTGTAATGAATCGGCAAGTGCTTCTACCGAACCATCCACGTCACCTTTAACGATCACGTTCAATTCCTGGAAATTTCCAATTGCCAATCGTCTTCCGATCTCATCAAGTGTAATGTGTTTATTGGTACGGATACCTTGCTCACGTTGCAATTGCAAACGTTTTGCAGCAATTTCTCTCGCTTCGCGCTCATCACTTATTACGTGAAATTTGTCACCTGCTTGTGGTGCACCGCTTAATCCTAATAAGGCAACCGGTATTCCCGGGCCTGCATCTTTTACTATTTGCCCGCGTTCATTGTGTAATGCTTTTACTTTACCGCTAAAACAACCTGCTAATACAATATCACCAACATGTAATGTACCAGCTTCAACGAGGATGGTACTTACATATCCTCGACCTTTATCCAACTCCGATTCAACCACTGTTCCGGTTGCATTTTTGTTTGGATTTGCTTTTAAGTTCAACATTTCCGCTTCAAGCAATACTTTTTCGAGCAATGAATCGATGTTTGTTCCTTTTTTTGCTGAAATTTCCTGACACTGAATTTTACCGCCCCATTCTTCAACTAAAATGTTCAATTGAGATAATCCTTCACGGATCTTATCAGGGTTTGCGCCTGGTTTATCAATTTTATTAATAGCAATTACAATTGGTACTCCGGCAGCCTGAGCGTGGTTAATAGCTTCAATGGATTGAGGCATTATACCGTCATCCGCAGCAACTACAATAATTGCAATGTCTGTAATTTGAGCACCACGGGCACGCATCGCTGTAAACGCTTCGTGACCGGGAGTATCCAGGAATGTAATGGTTTTGTTGTTATCAAGTTTTACGTTGTATGCACCAATGTGCTGTGTGATACCACCGGCTTCACCTGCAATAACGTTGGCTTTACGGATATAATCCAAAAGAGATGTTTTTCCGTGATCCACGTGACCCATAACGGTTACAATTGGAGAACGTGCCACAAGATCTTCTTCTCTGTCTTCTTCTTCTTTAATAGCTTCCTGAACTTCAACACTTACAAACTCTAATTGATAACCAAATTCTTCAGCTACAATAGATAGTGTATCAGCATCTAACCGCTGGTTGATCGATACGAACAAGCCTAGGCTCATACAGGTGGAAATAATTTCGTTTACCGGAACTTCCATCATCTGAGCTAACTGATTTGCCGATACGAATTCCGTAACTTTAATTACTTTCTTTTCCGCTTCTACCTGATCGGCAGCATCCTGTGTACGTTCACTTATCAGGTCACGCTTTGATTTACGGTGTTTTGATGCTTTGGATTTTCCTGCTCCACTAAGGCGTGCAAGAGTTTCCTTAATCTGTGCCTGAATTTGTTCAGGAGTTAATTCAACTTTTAACGGTCTTGCATATTTGGTTCTTGGAGCTTTAGGGTCAAATTTTGGTCTTCCTACGCCAGATCCTGTTCCAGGGGTTGAAGGAGTTCCTGTTCCCGGAGTTCTTGGTGTAGAAGGTGTTTGAGTTCCCGGAGTACCTTGAGTTCCTGGTGCCCAAGCATCACCTATGGTAGCACCACCAAAGTTTTTGCGGATGCGTTTTCTTTTTTTCTTATTGTTAGCATTGTTAGCTGCTGACGAAGAGGCAACCGGTTTTTTTCGATCCTCTTTTACCGGCAATTCAATTCTACCTAAAATTTTTGGACCTTCAAGCTTTTCTACTTTAGTTTCATAAAAATCTACTTTATTCTGATCAGGAATTTTTGTTTCATCAACAACTTCAGTAACAATAGCAACAGGAGTTTCAATTGTTTTTTCTTCAATAACAGGTTCCTCTTTTTTATCTTCCGCCTTCGCTTTATCTTTCGTTTTCTCCTTGTTTGTTTTTGCCTTTTTTTCCTCTTCTTTGGTAACGATGTCTTTTTCTTTTTTCTCTTTTTCTTTTTCCGCTTTTGATTTTTTATCAGGTTTTGTTTTGCTGTTTAAGGCATCCAGATCAATTTTAGAAACAATAGTAAACTTAATGTCCGATTTAACTATATCTTTTTCTAATTCCGTATCAACTTGTTCAGGTACCGGAATTACTTCCTCTACCGGCTTTTTAACTTCCTCCACCACTTTTACTACTATCTTTTCGGGAGGTGCAACGGGTTGTACATTTTTAATAACAATCTCTTCTTCCTCTTCAACTTTTTTTATTTCCGGCTTTTTAGCTTCTATATCTAAGGAAATATTCTCTTTCTTAATACGTGTATTCGTAGTGGAAGTCACTTGCTGCGCTTCTTCTTTAGCGGCTTTTTCTGATTGATATTCCTTAGACAACAGGGTGTAAAGCGCATCGGGCAATTTAGCCATAGGATTATTTTCTATGATATGGCCCTTACTTTTAAGAAACTCT
>JAIOQD010000135.1 GCA_021413595.1 Bacteroidota bacterium
TTTTTTCGGCTATTCCTTTTTCAAGCAATAGATCACGAACACTAAATGCTCTATCTGTGGAAAGCGCCAGATTCGATTTGTCGTCACCTTGAGAGTCGGTATGCCCGTACACTTCAATTGTTATGGTAGGATTTGCTTTTAGGAATTCCACAAATTCATCGATAACGATTAGTGATCGCGGATCTAGATCGGCAGAATTAGTTTTGTAATAAATATTATTAAGTGTATATGTTTGACCAACTTTTATAGTATCTACCTGCATATTATTCACTTTAGCTGGTTTTGAATTTACAAGTGAATCTTTTGATATTAATTGAGAGCTAAAAGCATAGTTTTCTTTTTTTACTGTAATAATCAGATCGTTTTTAACTTTTGTATTTACCACTACCATATATTCTCCTGTTGAAGTATCTACCAGCGCCTCAGTTACTTTTTTACTGGATGCGTCTTTTACATCTACATTAAACGCTTTATTTGTACCATTTCCATTATCTTCAATTTTTCCTTTTAAAAAACTTACAGCATCAGGTCTTGCTTCTTTATATAATTCAAAGGAGAAAATATCGTATCCTCCAATAGCTTTGCCTTTAGCTCGAGATGGGAGATTAGATGCAAAGTATCCTAAACGTCCATCTGTACTCACAAAAAAGCCTAAATCATCGGCTGTAGTATTAATGGGTACACCCATATTTTTGGGTTCAGTCCATTTATCGCTGGTATCTTTTCGTGCTATAAAAATATCATTTCCACCAACTCCCGGATGCCCATCAGATGAAAAATATAGGGTTTGAAAATCGGAGTGAACAAAAGGGGACATTTCATTTCCACTTGTATTAATGATTGGACCAAGGTTTTCGGGGGCGCTCCAAATGCCTGTTGCAACATTTTTAATGGTTTTGTATAGATCAACACCGCCACGTCCGCCTTTACGGTCACTGCAAAAGTAAAGAGTTTTTCCATCTGAGGCGAGTGAAGGCTGGGAATCCCAATACATAGGGTCATTGATGCCTTCTACTTTTTTAGCTTCCGTCCACTCACCATTTTTTTTATCGGAATAATAAATATCGCAATTGATCTGCGCCCCTCCTTCATTTTTACATACCGTAAAAAATAAATGTTTATTATCAATCGACATAGTAGCACCGCCTTCACTTCCATTT
The DNA here is from genome assembly GCA_021413595.1 of Bacteroidota bacterium. Lineage (GTDB taxonomy): Bacteria > Bacteroidota > Bacteroidia > 2-12-FULL-35-15 > 2-12-FULL-35-15 > 2-12-FULL-35-15. The sequence goes on from JAIOQD010000135.1 coordinate 1,161, forward strand.
TTATTAAATGGATAAGGCATACGTTTTCCTTTTTCAAATTCTCCTGTTTCCGGATTACGCATACTGTAGCTGAATAATTCTTGTTCCTTGTCCGACTGAACAAGTGCATTTTTATCCACAAATGGTTGTTTACGGGTAAAAAGCATCATTTCATTATCTGCAGAAATAATTGGCAGGTACTCATCTCTTTCTGTGCATATTCCTGCTACCGGGTGTGGATCAAATGGTACAGGGTTTTTGAATATTTCGTTATACAATTTTGCATAGCGCATCATTTGTTTCGATTGATATAAAAAAGCATCGTAATTTTTATTGTACTTTTTTTCATCATCGTCTTTGAAATTCAAAAACTGTTTCAGGTATTTTGCCGATTCTTCCCAATTTTCTTCTTCATAATAAATAAAACCAAGATAATAATAAGGATCGGAATGATATTTTGGGCAGATTTCAATTACTTTTTTAAAATAAGGTTCCGTTTGCTTAAACGAGGCATTTTCATATATTAATGTTTTGATACGCTCTTGTGCATAGGCAAAATTAGCTTCTACATAGTCAGGTTCCATATCCATGGCTTGTTTAAGAAATGCCAGCCGCTCCTCTTTTTTGAATTTTTTATCAAGGCCTTGTTTATAAAGTTTTTCCGCTTTTTTATTATCAAGATCTTGACATTTTGTTTCGTCCTGCGACAGGGAAACAAAAGAGACCAATAACAAAGAAAAGAAAAGTATATTTTTAATTTTTTTCATAAAACTATATTTGCATTACATAATGCAAGGAAACCATTAATTTATTTTTAAGGAAAATTGAAATTACATATTTTGAAATACTGTTTAACAAAAGCTGTTCTCCCCCTTCCATCCCTCTCTATATCAAGAAGAGGATAGAAGGGGGAGAAATATGAAAACGTATAAGCAAAGTTATTTATTGCAACTTTTTATCCGATTCAGCTTTAGCATTTGTTAAAATGCCATTGGCTTTATTATTTGCTTCATCTAAAATTCGTTGTGCTTTTTTATCCACCTCCTTTTTAGCCGCTGGAGCAGCTTGTTTGGCCACACCTTTTGCAATCGGATTTTTTGCGTCAGAAACAGTTTTATCGATTGCAGCATATCCTTCTGTTCTCGTTTTGTCTGCCAATACTTGCGCTTCCGCTTTTATCTTATCTGCTTGTGCTTGTGCATCTTTCAAGATCTTGTCGGCTTCAGCACGTGCTTTTTCTTTCGCCATATCCACACCTTTGGTTACCAGCTCTTTTACCTGCTCCTTCACTTGTTCTTTAATTTCACCTTTGTCCGCCATACCTAATAGATCCGTTTTAATAGTAGGTTTTGTGGCAGTACCCCCAAATATCGCTTTTACTTTTATTTTGTCGTTCAATTTTACACCGGTTCCTGCTTGTTTGTTTAGTTGATCAACAAGGCTGCCAACAGCGGCATTCGCCTGAGCTCCAAATTCAGCTCTTGGAATTTCAATCACCCAGGTATAATCAATTGTTTGATCAAAACCTGTTGATCCTTTTACATTACCTGAAATATTGCCCATTTTTATTGGCATTTCTTCTACTTCCACTCTTCCGTTTTTAAATTTATAACTTGCATTAACATTTTCGAATGTTAATTTTTTATATTTCTGCTGTTTCAAGGCATCAGCCAATTTGTTAATCGGCTCGAAACCTTCTACCGAAACACTGGTTGCCATTAATTTTCCTCCTCCGGTTAGCGTTTTCATGTCAGGTTCCATGTGTGAATCCAGCGTAGCAACGAATTTTAATGTTGTCCCGAATTTACCTTTTGCATATTTACCAATTGGAGCAAGCTTTTGAACACTATTAAATGCTTTAAACGTTTTAGGAATATCGAAATTTAAAATGTCAATATCAAAGTCAACAGTTGGTCTTTTTACGTTTTGAGTGTTATACACACCACTTAATGCCATTGTTCCTTCCTGCTCTTTCAGATCCATTTTTAAGTTTTCGAGGCTTAATTTGCTATCTTTTATTTTCACACTACCTGAAATAGAACTGATCGTTAAATTGTCGTATAGCATTTTTCCAATGTTTGCATTTAATCGCACATTTAAATTGGAAGGTACTTCAACCACAGTCATTGGAGCAGTGTCAACGGCAACAGCAGCTGGTTTTGCAGCCGGTTCGTCTTCAGCCATTAATTCATTTATATCAAGTAATGATGATTTTAAATTAAATGAACCTTCCAGCATAGAATCTTTTAAAGCATATTGCAAAAAGTTTT
>JAIOQD010000136.1 GCA_021413595.1 Bacteroidota bacterium
ATTCCATCCACAACCTGTGAAAATGTAGATTTTGCTACTATTAGCAGGCAGGTCATAAAAAGTGTTCTGATAAATTTTTTCATGTGTAGATAATTGTTTTTTAATTGTCACATGGAATTCGCATTCAATTCATTCCCTGTAGTATAACGAGTATCGTTATTGCTCATTTTATGGTAAAATATATTGTCAGGCATCCTAAAGGTTTAAGAACCAAACGACATACAACTGTATAACCAATACCAATTATAAAACATTGCACGTTGCCACGATATGTCAAATATAGAAAAATTAAAGGAGAGATATAACCTACTGAAACAAAGGCAGGTAAGCCAAATTTTTTGAAATTCAAAAAATTCCAGCAAAGGTCGCAGATTTACGAGGGTGGTAGATGTGTTTTCTGCGATTATCCGCGAAATCTGCGGAGAAAAACAGCAAAGGGTGTTTTTCTCTACACCCAATCAAACCTCAAAAGCTCCTGTAGGTGGGGCGAATTTATACCAACACTTAATATGCATTAGTTCAATCATTTTTGTTCGGATAAATTAGACCTTACAGGTTTTGAAAACCTGTAAGGTCTAGCTGCTTAGGACTAAAAGATATTGAGAAATGGTATTACTCACACAGCAGAGGTTTTTTTCTGAGATCATCGTAAAATATTAAGAAAACTATTAAGAGGTTTTGCGGTTGTAGGATGCTAACTTTTCTTAACTTATTTTACAAGCACTTTTTTTGTAAAACGACCGGTATCTGTTAGCCCAACAACCATATAAACTCCTATTTTAAGACGTTCCTCATCAAAAGATAATGAGAAATTTCCTTCTTCCACATTTACCACTTTTGATAACATCTCCCTACCAAGCAAATCATACATTTTTATAGTTATTTCTTTATTTTCTGTTTCTGTAAGTTTACCATAGATCACACCTCCATCAAGAGGATTAGGGAAAATTTCAAACACCGGCTCATTAACGGTTGAGGCAATTTCTAAACTTCTTAGCTCCTGGCCTTCCTGAGCTGCTAAAGACGAAGGAGGAGAAACCGATAAAGTGGAAGAGAACTCCATCTTAACATTGGGACGATAATAGCTTTGCGTACCTGTAATTCTTGCACAAGCACCTCTATTTGCTAGATCTGCTCTATAATACAAGGCCACAAAAGTGGAATAACTGTTTGCAAGAACAGGCGAATTTACAGTAAAACTGTTGTTGTCCCAGCATATTGTCATTAATACATTGCTTGAACCATTATATACAAAAGGAGTACTGAAAGTGAACGTATTCCATCCCTGCACAACGTTTACCGTTCCTGTATAAACAGTGGTTGTATTTGTCCCAGATACAAAAGAAGTATTTGTAAAGGACGCGCCTGCTGTATGCGCCATTGTGATTTTAAAACTTGACATTGCCTGAGGAGAAACCGAAGAAACATAAAAAGCTATTGATTTTAAATAAGGCGAAGAGGCATTCCAGCCTGCTGTAGTCAACTCTGATTTTTTGAAGATGTATTGAACACGCTCATCCATATATACTGTGCCGAAAGGATGCGCTGAATAAGGAGTAGTTGCCGTTCCTATAGTGATTGTTGGATTATATGAAGTAGAGGCGGCAGTTGTAAAAGTTGAAACCGAGGAATAAGATCCCACAGATGAACAAACAGCCTGTACTTTAAAGTCGTAAGCAGTTGAAATAGTTAAGCCGCTTATCGTATGAGAATTAGAAGATGCCGAAACTGTTGTCCAGGTTGATGATGATGATTTCCTATACTGAACATTATAGCTGGTTGCACCGGAAATAGCCGACCAGTTAAGCGTTGCACCGCTAACAGTAATTACAGTTGCTGAAAGTCCGAATGGAGTTCCACAGGAAGGCACATTTGATCCAATTACACAAATATCAAATGAAGTAGTAGCCGGGATCGAAGAACCATAGCTATAAACACGGATATAATAAGTATCACCTATAGTAAGTACGTTTGATATTATTGTTTCAGCTGCTCCATTTCCACCGCCATTATCAGCACAACCAATTTGCCCACCTGTGCATGAAGTATGTAAAGCAAGCACTGCATCAAAACTTGCAGAAGGACTTACTTTTATAGTGTGTGATGTAGCAGTAGCCTGGAATTTATACCATACATCAAAAAGTTTTGGCGTCCCTCCAAATGCATCACAACTTGCTTTACCAAGGCCACTGGCCGTAGCACCCGCAACATCCCCGGATGATGAAATACAAGTGGTGTTTGGGTAAATAGTCTCTGCATTAGGGCAATTATCATTAGTAAGAACAGTTGCAGGCGTTGCAAAAGATGCTGCGGGAGAATAGCCCCCTATTGAAGAACAAACAGCCTGTACTTTAAATTGATACGTGGTAGATGCGTTTAAGCCACTTATTGCGGTGGATGTGCCTGCGGAAGTAATAGTGGTCCAGGTTGATCCGGATGCTAATTTATATTGAACATTATAGCTGGTTGCTGTTGAAACGGAGGCCCAATTAAGCGTAGCGCTATTTAAAGTTATTGATGTAGCAGTAAGTGCTGTAGGTGTGGCACAAGTGGTAGATCCATTGATAAGGTTGTAGTAAGTACCCCAATTCCAATTCAGCCCCGGATCATTATGTGTTTGGCTCGGGTAATGCTGATGCCCTTTGATTTTAACAGTTAGTGGTAATACACAAGATCCATTACAAGATGCTCCGCTCCAACAAGTGGTAGGGCTTATTCCATAACCACTGAGGCAAATATCTTTCACAAGATTAGCTGAACTTTGATACATGGCAGGCGTGTACCAACCTGTTTGTGTATTATAACCTTCGTGCTCAATACCAATTGTAAATGGGTTTGAATTTCCAACATGCCATGCTTTTTTTGATTCCAACACCATTTGTGTAATTTGTCCATCAGAAGAACGTACAACATAGTGTGCCGAAACATTGGCATTGCAATTCTGAAACCAGGAGATACAGCTGGCGTAGCTACCTTCCACATCATGTATTACCACACCGGTAATGGCTTGTCCGCGAGTACTATAATTGCAGGAAGCTGCAGCGGTCCAGATGGCTGATGCATAATCGGCAGACTGTACAGTAGGGGTATTGTTTCCTATTGATTTATATACATTCCCTTGATTATCGGAAATTTCTTCTTCCGAAACCGTAACCTTCGTTGAACTCAATACTATATAATTATCCTCACCAAAAAGTGTTTGCAGATCGAAATCGTGATTTGGGAAATTGTATTTTTCCTGGAATTCGGGAGCATTCAAAAATGTGAAATAGGAATACAGTTGAGTGTTAAGAGCAAAAACTTGTCCTTCATTCGCAGAAGGGAGTTCACTAAGAGCTACAAGAGTGCTGAAAATAATGTCACTAATTTTTGTTCCTGCCGGTTTTTGACTTGCAATGGAATTCATTACTATATTGAATGCACTTGCATAAGCAAGGATGTTTTTTTGAGGGTCGGAGATTATCAAGTTGGTGGAGATCCCGGAAAGGTCAGAAACATAAATAAGATTATTGTTAAAATAATTTTTCCCATCAAGGGTCAAACCCATCACTCCATACGCTAAGGGCAATCCCATACAACTTTCTATATCACCGGGATTGTGAACAATATGAAAAATATGGGTGTTCCCATAAGCCACAGCCTCCAGAACTCCGCGGGGAATACTTGGGTGGAGATCATACGCTTCCTGAAAATAAGCCGAATAATTGGGTTCTTCAAATTTAATACCCGTGGTAGGTTGTTGCGAAAAAGAAATGCCTGAATTTTGTAGTTGAGCAAAAGCTATGATG
>JAIOQD010000088.1 GCA_021413595.1 Bacteroidota bacterium
GGTAAAATGACGATCAATACCAATGTGCTCTATTTTCTTGCTTAAAGCGCCCCAATAGATTTTGGTAATTACAGCCATTGCTCTTCCTAGCGGATGATCGCAAAGTTGTTTGTCTTTTTCAGAAATCATGCTGCAAAAGTAGTTAAAAACATTAACAGTTAACAATGTTAACTATTTTTAACACATCCCTTTCCATAGCAATGAAGCAGCACCAAGTATGGCTGCATCATTCTCTGATAATTGGGAGGGAAGGATCTTTATTTTGTTTTTATAAATATTTAAAAGATTTTTTTCAAAACTTTCAATGGTTGGTTTAAAAATAAAGTCGCCTGCAAGCGCTAAACCTCCAAATAAAAAAATTGTTTGCGGACTGGTATATGCAACACTATTTGCTAATGCCAAACCAAGAATATCCCCTGTATAATTAAATGCTTCAATAGCATTTTTATCTCCTGAAACCGCTTTATCATAAATGTATTTTGCATCAGGAATTTTTCCGGCAATGTCCGTTTTTGCATCACTAGGAAGTAACAGATCTGAATACGTTCGTTTTATAGCAGTTGCCGAACAATACGTTTCCAGGCAACCTTTCCTGCCACAACCACATTGTCTTCCATCGGGGAACATAATTATATGTCCTAATTCACCGGCAAAACTATCGTGGCCGTAAACCACTTCCCCGTTTACTACAATGCCACTACCAAGACCAGTTCCAAGAGTAATAAAAATAAAATCCTTCATTCCTTTGGCACCACCAAATAACATTTCCCCAATTGCAGCAGCATTTGCATCATTGGTTAAAATTACTTTACATTTTAATCTATCTGAAAACAACTTAGCAAGTGGAATGATTCCTTTCCATTTTAAATTAGCAGCTAACTCAATGGTTCCTTTAAAATAATTTCCGTTAGGAGCACCAATTCCAACACCTGCTAATTCATAGTTCTTAGAAAATTCAAGGAAATACTTTTCAATGTGTTCGGATATTGCTGCAACCAGATCATCTGGTAAAAGAAAATGTTCGGTAGGAACCGATTTTTTTAATACTATATTTCCAGTTGAATCTACTAAACCAAATACTGTATTGGTTCCGCCAATATCAATGCCCGCTACCAGTTGCTGCGTCATAATTAATCCCCTTATTTATTAATACCTTTTTCACTTTCCATGCATACCATGTTAAATAAATAAAACAAAAAACAGGTATGATATAGGAAATATGTATATCCGTATAATCAGCTAGCAATCCTTGCATTGGTGGTATAAAGGCTCCTCCAAGGATCATCATAATTAAAAAACCAGATGCCTGACTGGTGTATTTCCCCAAACCAGCAATAGCTAATGAAAAAATACAAGGCCACATGATCGAACAAAACAAACCTCCGCTCAAAAATGCATAAACACCAAGTGTTCCTGTACTCAGTAAACCAATTATCATTGCCAGAGTGCCTAACACACCAAATATCATTAATGTTAATGCAGGCTTTTGTTTACCGACAATAAAGCCGCCTATTAAAATAGCAACACAAAGGGCATATAAAAAGAAACTACTTACATCAGCACCACTCAAATGGTTCATAAACAAAACCAAGCTTAATGCTACAAATGGAATAACAAGAGTTAAAATAGTATTTGCAGTTTTTTTGAGATTAAAAAAACCGATTGCACCAGTCCAACGACCAATCATTAAACTTCCCCAATACAAAGAAATAAAGGGCCCAATCTGCGAGTCATCAAGACCACCAAATTCGGGTGTTTTAAGTAAGGTTCCTAAATTACTTTGAATAGTCACCTCTACACCAACATAAATAAAAATTGCAATCATTCCCAAGGTAACTTGAGGATAAGAAGTTAACTCAAATCTATTTTGTTTTTTT
>JAIOQD010000089.1 GCA_021413595.1 Bacteroidota bacterium
AGTGGTTATTTTTTTTAATTTTTAGAACTGCCCTTAAGTTTCATTCTTGTATGACTCTTTTTTTTCAGTTGTAGCAACAAATAAAGAGCTTCAGAAAGAACATAAATATTCTTGTTTTGAAGAAGCTATTAGAAAGTATTACGTTGGACAATTGGACGAATTGAGCCTTATCATAATTAAACGACAAACATTATTTTATAACGAAACACCTATAAATAGTAGTTTGGATAAAACATCCTAAACCAAAATAGGTCGGAAATTTCGACCTGTTTTCTGTTAAAATGAGTAATATTCAGTATTAAAATCGAATCTTAGCGTATCTCAAAGTATCATTTTGTTCTTGTCGTATCGAACAGTGTTCGTATATTTGCGTATCAGTAAGTATCAAAAACATAAAAAATGAGCAATAAAATTCACACATTTTCATTAGCACTTGACTTTAAACTAATGAATGAAATCAGTAGTATAGATAGATTTGGCGGCTCTTGGAGTTTAATAGAAAAACGTGAAGGTCGGCAAACTCTGAAGCAGTTAAAATCAATCGCCACAGTTGCGAGCGTTGGTGCATCTACACGTATAGAGGGTTCAAAGATGACCAACGATGAAGTTAAGGCACTAATATTTGAGAATATCAAAATCGAAAAATTAGTAGAACGTGACCAACAGGAAGTTGTAGGATATTTTAGCGTATTGGATATAATTTTAGAATCATATAGGGATATTGAAATTACTGAAAGCAGTTTAATGAATCTGCACCATATCCTAATGAAGTATAGCGAAAAAGACCAATGGCACAGAGGAAAATATAAACAACATCCTAACTCGGTGGAAGCCACAAATCCTGATGGTACAAAAACAATTATTTTTGAAACAACTGCACCGGGCTTTCCAACTGAAGATGCAATGCGTGCGTTAATTGATTGGTATAATGCAGACAACACGACACCATCAATAATTAAATCGGCAGTATTTGTTTATGAATTTATAAGCATTCACCCATTTCAGGATGGCAATGGTCGTTTAAGTCGCCTATTGGGAACTTTATTGCTTTTGAAACATGATTATTCTTGGATTCAGTATGTGAGCTTTGAGCATGAAATTGAAAACCGAAAAGTAGAATATTATCAAGTCCTTATGGATTGCCAACAACAAAGGCCGGGTGAAAATGTTTATTCTTGGATTATTTTCTTTTTAGATTGTATGGGTAATATTCAAAATAAATTAATAAAAAAATTAGATGTACAAAAAAGTGAAAATCAAATGTCACCTAGAGAAAAAATGATTTTTTCATTTATTGAAAATCATCCCGGATGTAAGTCTGGCGAAATAGCAGAAAAATTAAAACTACCATTGCCAACGGTGAAAAGAATACTTTCTGATATGGTGGAAGGGAAGTTTTTGATGAGATACGGAACAGGCATTGGCACTAATTACACAACGGAAAAATTGACGGAAATAAAAAGCAATGTAGCTTTGACACTTACAGATAAAGAACCCCAAAAAGAATTTAATCTAAAAAATAAACATTCGTTTTTAGAAATTAAAAAAATAATTCTTACACCAAAGTTCAATTGGATAAAGCCAGATGATTGGAGTAGGGTATTAATAAATCAACCTTTGATGATAACGATTACTTGCTTCAATAGCAAGGGTGGTAAGAGAACACAAGCATATTCAATCATGGCGTTCAATGACCCGACTTATTTCCAACCTTCATTTACGTTGAGTCGCCCAATACATATTCCAGTAAGTTTATGGGAGGGCGTTCCAAACGATAATGAATTTCCAATAAAAGTTATAATTGAGCTGTCAGGAGAAATGCCTTCTTTTGATTTCGATGTGTTGCTTGTTTATGATGCAGCATTAGAATAATTAATTTCAGCACATGAGCTATAAATTACACTGTTATAAATCAAAATTAGGGCGACCTGATATTGATGAAGCCAAAGATGCGATTGAGAATTATGAACCAATAACAGTAACCGAGAAAGAAGAAATAGTTAGAATTGCGACTCAACTACTATGCACTGAAAGTGCATAGGTTGGAGCAAAGAAAGAATGAAATCCTTTCTACGTTATACTAATAAAAACTCTGTGCCTCTCTGTGTATTCTCTGTGAAACTCTGTGTAACAAAAAAAATTTATTACACAGAGGAAAGAGGAGAATTCACAGAGAACCACAGAGAAAACGTTTTTAAAAACTGAAAGTCTTGCAATAAATTGCATAGTTTTGGAGAATATTTCACATTTAATAAGGGGAAAACACTCTGTTATTATACTTAAAAGTAATTTTAAACACCATAACCTTCACAACAAAAGCCGAAGGTTGTCCAATTATTTAAAAAACAAGTTAGCTTTATGCTCTATGAAAAATTTTAAAGAAGCTGCCAATTTTATTTAGTCAATTGCCGACCGAAGTTCCTACCTTTGAAATCCTTTTTTCGAAAGGTCCCATAAATTTACAAATTTATAATTACAACAATCTATGAAACTACAAGAAATAACCGATTGTATAGAAGCGTATGCACCATTGGCTTTGCAGGAAAGCTATGATAATGCAGGGCTGATCTGCGGAAGCAAGGACATGGATATTAATGCTGCTTTAATTTGTTTGGATAGCACCGAAGCGGTTATTGATGAGGCTATTGAACGAGGCTGTAATTTGGTAATTGCACATCATCCGATCGTGTTTTCGGGCTTAAAAAAATTCAACGGAAAAAATTATGTGGAACGTGTTATCATTAAAGCGATTCGGAATAACATTGCCATTTATGCGGCACATACTAATTTAGATAATGTACACAATGGTGTGAATGCTAAAATTGCTGAGAAACTTGGATTGATTAATTGTACGGTACTTGCTCCTCAAAAAAATGTATTAAAAAAACTCGTCACATTTTGTCCGGAAGCACAGGCTGAAGAAGTAAGAATAGCTTTGTTTAATGCCGGAGCGGGAAAAATTGCTAATTATGATGAATGCAGTTTTAATACCAGCGGAACAGGGACTTTTCGTTCCGGAGCCGGAAGCAATCCATTTGTAGGTGAAATTGGCAAACAGCATAAGGAAAACGAAGTACGAATCGAAACTGTTTACCCACAACATATTGAAAGTCAAGTATTAAAAGCATTGTTTAGTGCCCATCCTTACGAAGAGGTGGCTTACGACCTACTACCACTTTCAAACACCCACAACAGAATAGGAGCAGGGCTTGTGGGGGAATTACCTGAGCAAACCAATGAAATGGATTTTTTAAAAGAATTAAAAACGATTATGAAGGCCGATAGCTTGCGTTATACCACTTTACGCAACAAAAAAGTAAAAAAAATTGCAATTTGTGGTGGTTCGGGCAGCTTTTTGCTTGAAGATGCCATAAGAAGTGGGGCGGACGTGTTTGTAACAGCCGATTTTAAATACCATCAGTTTTTTGATGCCGAAAACCGCATTATTATTGCTGATATTGGTCATTATGAGTCGGAGCAGTTTACTGTAGAATTATTTTATGATATTTTAAAGAAAAAATTTAGTACATTTGCAGTCCTTATTTCAACAATTAATACAAATCCAATTAAATATCTATAAAAGATGTCAAAAGCTAAAACTGACGAAATTTCAGTAGAGGAAAAATTGAGAACGTTATTTGAATTACAACAAATCGACTCAAAGATTGATAAAATTAGAACTGTAAGAGGTGAATTACCTTTGGAAGTGAGAGATCTTGAAGATTTTGTTGCCGGTTTAGAAACCCGAATAGGCAATTTTACTGAAGAGTTAAAAACGCTCGAAGATTCAATAACAGAAAAAAAAAATGTAATTAAAGAGGCTCAGGCTTTAATTAAAAAATATGAGACACAACAAGGGAAAGTTCGTAATAACCGTGAATTTGATTCTTTAACAAAAGAGATGGAATTCCAGAATCTGGAAATTCAATTGGCTGAAAAGCGTATCAAAGAATACAAAGCAAATATTATTTCTAAAAAAGAAATTGCTGAACAGTCGGAAGAAGAATTAACAAGCAGAAATAAAGATCTTAAGATTAAGAAAAAAGAATTGGAAGAAATTGTTGCTGAAACAGAAAAAGAAGAAGCAGCATTATTAAAAAAATCTAAAAATTCGGAAGCTATAATTGATGAGCGTTTATTGAATGCATACAAACGTATCCGTTCAAATGTAATGAATGGTTTAGGTGTAGTTACTGTAGAGCGCGATGCATGCGGTGGTTGCTTCAACAAAATTCCGCCTCAACGCCAATTAGATATACGTATGCACAAAAAAATTATTGTTTGTGAACATTGCGGT
>JAIOQD010000137.1 GCA_021413595.1 Bacteroidota bacterium
GTCATTATTAAAAGCGCCAACTGATGTATTATTAAAATTCACAGGAAATGGTGGACAGCCAGCGTTGCTACTCAAATTAAAATTTGCATCTGGTTTATAAAAAACAGTTAAGGGATAAGTAGTTGTATCTACACAACCTAAAGGCGACTGAGCTGCAAGAGTGATTGTATAAGTTATATTTGATGCCCCCGAATTAACGTATATATGCGAAGGATTTGTTTGCATGGAAAGTGTACCATCACCAAAATCCCAATTGTAAATTGTTGCATTTGTTGTATTGTTTATCATTACACTATTTAACGGACTGCAAGCACTGGTAGGGTTTACAAATGCAGCCGTTACTTTTGGAAATACCTCTACAGGCCTTATCATCGTATCAATACATCCAGAGATAGTTTCTACCTGAAGTACTACATTAAATATTATTGTTGCTGATGTATTATTTATAAAAGTATGAATTGGATTTACCGTTGTTGAAGATGTGCCGTCACCAAAATTCCAAAGGCTTGTATTTGCTATTGTTGAATTATCGGTAAAGTTTACTATTAGCGGGGAGCAGCCTAAACTTGCCGATTGTGTGAAGTTTGCGGTTGGATTGGGGTATATAAGTATATTTAGATCGGAGGTATCCTTACATGAAAAGGGAGAAGTTGTAATTAATTGTACATACCTAACCACATTTGTGATTCCATTATTAATAAATGTATGATTAGGGGATTGGGTTAAACTCGTTGAGCCATCTCCAAAATCCCATTGGTAAACGGCACCTCCCGAAGCGGCATTAAAACTAATGCTTAAAGGCGAACACCCTGTATCTATTGGTAATGCTACAAAACTAAAGTTGGGGCTTGGGTAAACAAGTATGTTTTGAACAGCACTATTGGTGCAGCCATTAAGCGAGCTGATTGTAAGGGTTGTAATATATGTTTGCAAAAAGGATGTGTTATTCGCAAATATATGGTTAGGGTTTTGTGTCGTTGATGCAGTTGTGCCATCGCCAAAATCCCAGGAATAATCAATGGCTCCTGTTGAAGTGTTTGTAAATTGGACAGGTAATGGACTACAGTTTATTAAGTAATCGGACGTGAATGATGCGTGGGCAGCATGGAATACGGTGATGGTACTACTGAAAGTTTTTATACAGCCAAAGGAAGAAGTTGCTGTTAAAGTTATAGTATAAGTGGTATCATTAATATGAGAATTAGTAAAGGTGTGATTAGGATTTACGGCAGTGCTGATTGCCGACCCATCACCAAAGTTCCAGCTATAGGTGGATGCATCTATTGATTGATTTGTAAAACTTACAATTAAGGGTGTACAGCCTGAGTTCACACTTTTTAAATAATTGGATACCGGTAAAGGATTAACCCTGGCTAAAATACTGTCCTGATTGTTACAATAAGTTGTGGTAACTGTTAGTTTTACATTGTAATAGCCTGAATCAGCAAAGGTATGTGATGGGTTTTGCGAGCCGCTTGTAGCGGTGCCATCACCAAAATTCCATAACCATGAAGTGAGAGGATTACCTGTTGCTGTGGTGGAGCCATCAGAAAATGTTCCTGAAATACCTTTGCAAACGCTAAAAGGATTTATTTGAGCATTTGGTGAAGGATACACTTTCACTTGCTTTGTTTTATTTGCCAAGCACCCATTAGTCCCGGTAACAATTAAAACTACATTATAGGTATTGGCTCCGGTATAGGTTTCTGGCAAAGGGCTGGGTAGTGTGGAAAAATTGCCATTACCGAAGGTCCAGGAGTAGGATGCTATTGCTCCGGAAGAAGTATTGATAAAAGTTTCAGTTCCGAAATCACAAAAATTATTTGAACCTAAGTTGAAGTCTGCTGTTGGTGTAGGTTTTATTGTAACCTGCTCAGAGGCGGATGAGGTACATCCACTAGCTCCGGCTATATTCGCGATCAATGTAACAGTAAATGTTCCTACACTTGAATAGGTATGAGTTTGCGTTGCTGTTGTAGTTACCGTAACCAAGGCTGATCCATCACCAAAATTCCATATAAATTGATTCGCAGATCCTGTAGATAAATTTGTTGCTGTGATATTTTGTCCTTTACAGATGCTATCTGCACTTAATGATAAGTTGGCAACCGGAGGGGCAATGATCTGAACGGTAATAATATCCTGATCCACTCCGCAAAAACTACTGTCCTTAAGTAAAACACTATATGTTCCTAAACCCGGATAAGTGAGGTCATAGCCCGCTCTGTTTGGCGGACTAAAGGGTTGCCAATTTATTATAGAATCATATCCGAGACCCCAGTAGTCACCGAAATTCCAATACTCATACCGTTGCTGCGTATTACCTAGAGCACTACAATTTAAATCGGTTGTATTATCAAAATGAAAAGTATTGCTGGGCGAACATTTAATTAATGCATCAGGAGTAATTTCTACATCATCTCTGTCCCAAACCTGTATTGGTTGATAAATATTAGTAGAAGGGTTACCGCTGTTGCAATAATTTTCCGCTCTAAGTGTTACTGCCATATTGCAATTAGAGGTTCCAGGCATATAAGTGTGACTCAAAATCTGACCAACATTGGAGGAATTAAAAATTTGCGCTGTTGAACCATCCCCAAATGTCCATGTAAATCGAGTTGTTTCGGAAATGTTTGTTGAAGAGTTTTGGAAATTAAACGAAGCCGGTGTACAGCCCGAAATAGGGCTGCCTAAAGGTATTTGAATTGATGCAGAAGGTGTAAGTTCCATCACTACTACACCTGAAATAGTGCAGGCAGGAGAAGTAGTAGTTATTATTACAGGAAAAGTATCTACAGTGGCAGTATATGTATGGCTAATAAAAGCAGGTGGAATTAAATTAACTCCCGGAGAACTTGTTCCATCCCCCCAATTAATAGTATAACCTCCTAAAATGGAAATGGTAGGTTGAACAAAAATTGTAAAATTTCCACCGGAACAACCTATCCAATAAGGATTAGATGATGCAACCCCGGCACCATTATAAAACTGGGGACATTGCGCCTTGAGGCAAAAGCCCCAAGAGCTAAGGAGAAGAAGTAGTATGTAGGCAACTTTTTTCCTCATAATATTTTTCGAATGATCCTATTAAAAAACTGATGCAATTTAAACTAATATAGTTTACGTAAAAGCACAATAGAAAGTTTTGTGATTTTTAAGAAAAAATGAACGATTTGGAATAAAAATGTCAAAAAAACAATGTTTTAAAGGAAAAGGAGTCATGTTCCAAGATTTTTTTTGATTTATAAAAACAACAAATGTTCCAGAATATGGTTTTAGACTTCAAATGGGCATTCTTTGAGCAAAGTTTATTAATTAATTATATTTGTTATTGATATGAAGATCAAATTAAAAATTTTATTCTGTTTTTTTTGTGCAGTTTTCTTGAACAGTTGCGAATACCATCGATACAATGAAGTGTATGTCCCTCAACCAGTTAATTATACTGTACTGAAAAAATCCTCTTTTTTTAACGAAAAGAACATTTCATTTTCAATAGATTCGTTAAATAATGTATTGTATGTCAGGTTAACTGTTAATGGCTTAAAAATTTTTCCTTTCCCTGTTGACAAGAAGTCTAAGGACACACTTTTTAAAACTGCTTTTAATTTTGTTTTCTATAGTGACAGCAAAATTATTGTTTCTGATTACCCGGTCATGAAAAATACATTCCGCTATTTTATAGACACGTTGGCTACAGCAAAGAACATGAGCTTTTCGACAGATACTGTTGATCTGAGAAACTCGAACGACCTGCTAATCCAAATTCCTTTTTATGCATTTCATAATTTGAAAAGAGGAAAGCATATAATTGAATTAGCTGTATCACAAGCCCTTTTCACTGATGAGGTATCAATTGTAAACACTGATAATTCGTCCCGATATGTCCATGCCTATGCAACTAAGCCCTTAATAAATGCAAGAGTGAAATTTGAAATAGTTGTTCCACCAATTTATAAAAGTATTATTTATGGTCTGGGATTAGAATTAAAAAACGATTCTTCTTTTTCGCCTGCAGGGATGGATAATACCATTTGGAAAAGCAGCTATCCGGATATCTACTGGGCTATACTATATCCGAAAAATGAATTTTATGCCCAAACGCCTTATGAAACTTCAACGGCCAAATACGTTGGACATGATACATTTAATCTATATCATTATCATGTAAATGACAGTATTGGATTTGGCGTGTATGATCACGATTACCTTTCGAGGGATGATGGCTTAGGCTATTGCTGGGGCTCACTGAATAACTTAAAAGAAACAGAGTACAAACGCTTAAAGTTTGGAAATGTTCATCACTTTGATTTGAAAGTGAAAGATGGAAAGATGGTGAACTGGTAAAAGGTGAGTCCTAATCTTTAGCAAATCTTACGAGGGTATAAGATTTAATTTGTAGTAATATTACATTCACCCTCTAACAGAGACATTAAAGCTCTGTCAGAGGGTTAGATGTTTTATTTTTTCTCAACCGGAAATCCTTTTTTCTCCCATTCAGAAAATCCTTTTTCAAAATTATAAACGCGTATAAATTTTTGTTTCTCCATATATTCAGCAGCATCTGCGCTACGTCCACCACCTGCACAATAAATGTAATACGTTTTATTTTTATCTAGTTTATCAATTTGCTGTTCAGCATCTTTCGCTAAAAAATCAATTTGAATGGCACCTTTAATATAGCCTTTATTCATTTCATCACTTGTACGTAAATCTATTATTACTCCATTTTTATCGTTGGCGATAATAGCTTTAAATCGTTCAGCTGAAAGGTTGGTTACTACTGTTGTGTTTGCTGTTTGAGCAAATGCAGCATATTCAAAAGAAACTATTGCTGTTAAAATTAAGATATACTTTTTCATTTTTTTTTGATTTAATTTATTGAATTATATCAGTATAAGAGATTACCAACCATTAATGTTAAGATACCAAACTATTGAAACGCATTTAATCCGGTAACATCCATTCCTGTAATTAACAAGTGAATATCATGTGTTCCTTCATAAGTAATTACTGATTCTAAATTCATCATGTGTCTCATAATTGGGTATTCACCTGTAATGCCCATTCCGCCATGTATCTGACGAGCTTCACGTGCAATTTGTAAAGCCATGTTTACATTGTTACGTTTCGACATTGAAATTTGAGCTGGTGTAGCTCTGTTCTCATTTTTCAAAACACCTAATCTCCATGTCAATAATTGTGCTTTTGTAATTTCAGTGATCATTTCAGCCAATTTTTTTTGTGTCAGCTGAAATCCACCGATAGGTCGGCCAAATTGAATTCTCTCTTTTGAATAACGCAAGGCTGAATCATAACAATCCATTGCAGCTCCAATAGCACCCCAAGCAATACCATAACGAGCAGAATTTAAACAACCCAAAGGGCCTTTTAAACCTTTAATTGTTGGGAATATATTTTCTTTTGGAACTTTTACATTTGCGAAAACCAATTCGCCTGTAGCACTTGCGCGTAAACTCCATTTGCCATGTGTTTCAGGTGTAGTAAAACCTTCCCAGCCACGTTCAACAACCATACCCCGGATATCACCAGCTTCATCTTTCGCCCATACAACTGCAATATCAGCAAAGGGAGAATTGGAGATCCACATTTTTGCACCGTTTAATAAATAGTGGTCTCCTTTGTCTTTAATAGTAGTAATCATTCCCATAGGATTGGAGCCATGATCAGGTTCTGTTAAGCCAAAACAACCCATCATTTCACCTGTAGCCAGTTTTGGAAGATACTTGCGTTTTTGTTCTTCTGTTCCATACGAGTATATCGGGTACATTACCAATGAACTTTGCACAGATGCAGTAGATCGTAATCCGCTATCGCCACGTTCCAGTTCCTGCATAATGATTCCATAAGAAATCTGATCTAAACCTGCACCACCATATTCAGTTGGTATATATGGTCCGAAAGCACCTATTTCGGCCAAGCCTTTGATCCATTGTTTAGGAAATTTTGCATTTTGACAGGCATCTTCCACAATTGGAGAAACTTCTTTTTTAACCCATGCTCGTGCTGTTTCGCGTATTAGTTTGTGTTCGTCAGTCAACAATTCATCCATTAAATAATAATCGTGAGCTTCAAATCTGTCTGTTGCCATTGTAAATATTTTTATTGTTTAAAAAAATAATTTTTAAAATAAGATTACAAATTTATTTATCGTACTCTCTCTCTCTCTATATATATATAGTACGCAGTTCTCAAAGACTAAGCTTCTGCTTTAACAGCTTCTTTTGCCTTTAATGTTTTTGCAGCATCAATCATTGTTTGAACGGCTTTTTCATTATATGCTTCTCCGCTTTCAATATCTTTAATTACATAATTTGAGGCTCCGGCTTTAATA
Organism: Bacteroidota bacterium; assembly: GCA_021413595.1. Taxonomy (GTDB): domain Bacteria; phylum Bacteroidota; class Bacteroidia; order 2-12-FULL-35-15; family 2-12-FULL-35-15; genus 2-12-FULL-35-15. The sequence goes on from JAIOQD010000137.1 coordinate 6,356, forward strand.
ATTGTATAAAAGTGGAATCTTGCATTTGGCAGATCGGCATTTTTTTCTTCCCAAAACAATAAGGTGGGTTCATCTGTTATATAACGTTGAAGTTTAAAAACTTCATTGCCTGTAACATCGCTTTTAACTAATGCAACATCACCATCACTTTCTTCAATTGATATCTGAAAATCGGTACCTACTTTAATTTCGGTTGCTCCCCACGACTGTTCAACCATTTCCATTTTCCCTTTTGACGAATCAGGAACCATAATTGAAAGGTCGTTACCATTAATTTTAAGATCTACTACCATCATGCCAGGCATAGGAGCTGATTCTTCTGTTTTTGATCCACCACAACTTGAAAAAAATAAAAGTGCGGGAGTAGCTAATAATAAAAGTATTTTCTTCATTTTCATTTTATTTTTTTATTTTGCAAAGATAATAAGTATTATAAAGTAAGTACATTTTTTTCAAAAACAATTGTCTTCCTAAAAACTCCCCAAAGTATCAAATACTTAAAAGATATAGTTTTAAAGGACGACAATCGGTAATTTTGCTTTCCATGCGATATACTTGAAACTGTTTTAATGGATGTATCTTGAAAATAATAAAATTTAGGAGGTTTTATAAATACTACGTAATGGATATTGTATATGTTAGTGTAATACTGAATACCAAATGAATATTCAGGTTGCTCTGTATTAGGTTACGTAACTGCTTTCAAAAAAAAAATCAATGGAACTCACTTTTAAACCAGAACTGCTTTACTTCAAAAGACCGTTTAAGATCGCACACGGAGTTCGTTTATCCACACCAATAGTATTAACCCAATTAGAACATCAAGGTGTAATAGGTTTTGGAGAAGCAAGTATGCCACCCTATTTAGATGAAACACATGAGAGTGTTTTATTTTTTTTAAAAAAAGCAGCAGGTTTATTATCCAATCATCAAGATCCATTTTGTATTGAAGCTATATTAAAAGAGGTTGATAGCATTGCTCCAAACAACACTGCCGCAAAAGCTGCTATTGATATTGCTTTGCATGACTTAGTTGGTAAGTTGCAAAACAAGCCTTGCTGGCAAATTTTTAATTGCGACAAAAATAATACACCCTATACTACTTATACATTAGGTATAGATGAACCGGAAGTAATAAAAGAAAAAGTTACTGAGGGAGAAAAATACAAAATCTTAAAAGTTAAACTGAATGGAGCGAATGATAAAATAATTATTTCTACTATTCGTGACATTACAGACAAGGTGATTGCAATTGATGTTAACCAAGGCTGGAAGGATAAGTATCATGCTCTTGAAATGATAGAATGGTTAAGTGACAAAAATGTATTGTTCGTGGAGCAACCCTTACCCAAGAGCAATTTAGATGAT
>JAIOQD010000138.1 GCA_021413595.1 Bacteroidota bacterium
GCATTAAATAAATTTTTACTTAATACCACTTCTAATCCCCATGCATTAAAAACGTCAATAGCAGGTTGAATTTCTTCTTTTGATATTTTTCGTGCCGGTGCAATGATGCCGATTTTATCACCTTTTTTAAGAAACGAGGGTTGTTGCATGATATAACTGTTTTTCACAAAGATAAAAGTGGGTATTCGATATTTAGAATTTGTTTTATTTACAACTATTTAAAATCAACTGTCGGTAAAACCGGATAATATCCTTAAAGTTATCAATTGATATTTTTTCATTTACACCATGAATACGTTTCAAATCTTCTGCTTCAAGAATAATTGGAAGAAATCGAAATAAATTAGTTGAAATTTTTGAATAATGTTTTTGATCGGTGGCTCCAACTAGCAGTGAAGGAGCGGTAAGCGTGTTTTTGAAAACTTGTTTGATACTTTTTTCAATTTGCTTAAATCCTTCCGAATTAATATCAGAAACAGACGCAGCTTCATTCGCATACCCTACTTTTTTTATTTTGATACGGGGATCATTAATGATTTTTTCAATGTGAGTAATTATTTCATCGGCCGTTTCTCCAGGCAATAGTCTGAAGTTTACTGTGGCGGACGCATTTGATGGCAACACATTATCTTTTAATCCGCTTTTGAAAATGGTAAGAGCCGTTGTGGTGCGGATGGTTGCATTCCCTGAATTAGAAGCTTCATATTTGCTAATAATAACAGGTTTTAGGAGCCATTGGTTGGCAAAAGCAAGTTTGGAAAAGAAGGGCATTTCAGGGCCAACATAATCCAGAAAATGTTGAACCGGTTCAGAGATTTTTGGCGGCATAGGGTTCTTTTCAAGTTTAGAAACCGCCATTGAAAGAATTCCAATTGGTGTTTCCTTTGCAGGCATGGAGGAGTGGCCGCCTTCCGTTTCAACAGAAAGTTCAACAGATAAATATCCTTTTTCAGAAATGCCTATTAATGCAAGATCCGGTTTAATTCCTGGAACAATACCTTTTGTGATCACCATGCCTTCATCCAGAATAAATTCTGCATTTACATGATGAGATTCTAAATATTCCGCAATTTTTTTTGCCCCATTTTGTCCACCAATCTCTTCATCATGACCGAAAGCGAGATAAATGGTTCGTTTAGGTTTGAAATTTTCTTTGAGCAGCATTTCTATCGCTTCCAGAATCCCAATTACATTTACTTTGTCGTCAAGTGTCCCACGACCACACACAAACTGATCCGTAATTTCTCCGCTGAAAGGCTGGAAGTCCCACTTTTTATTTTCCTCATCAACAGGTACTACATCCATGTGCCCCATCAAAACAATGGGTTTTAATGAAGCATCTTCTCCCTCCCATTTATAAAGTAAACTGAAATTATTAATTATTTTTTTATCAAGTAATGAATCAGCAAGTGGGTATGTTTTTTTTAGATAAGAAATTAACCGGTTAAACGCTGTAGAATCAAATTTTGAAGGCTCATCATACGAAACCGTTTTTATTTGCACAGCCTCTGAAAGGTGCTGAATGCAGTTTTCAGTAATAGCAACCGATGGAAGGGCCTCCAATTGCAATTGTTTTGATTTATAGGTAAGCGTATTAAATAGAACGATAATCAGGAGCAGCGCAAATAATATCCCAATTGTTTTTAAAATTTTACTTAGCATTTTGGTTCGTTTTTAAATTACAATATTTCACGTTTCGGCCTGTATTTTCAAAACCTAAGGGGGGCCGAAATGATAAAAATAAAAAAGGAATAGTAGTCGTACACCCGTTTTCTTAATGAAATTACAATAAAGCAATCTAATTATTATCTTTGCCATTCCTTACACTCAAGCAAACATACGAAATTAATGAACAAATTTAAAAGATATACGGTAACAGCGGCATTGCCATACGCCAATGGCCCTGTGCATATTGGTCATCTTGCTGGCTGTTATTTGCCTGCCGATATTTATGTACGTTATCTTCGTTCAAAAGGCGAAGATGTAAAGTTTATTTGCGGTTCTGATGAACATGGCGTACCCATTACCATAAAAGCAAAAAAGGAGGGCATTACTCCGCAGCAAGTAGTAGATAAATACCATAAAATAATGGGAGATGCCTTTAAAGAGTT
>JAIOQD010000090.1:0-4263 GCA_021413595.1 Bacteroidota bacterium
TTTGGTGACGGAAACACTTCTATTCTTCAAAACCCTTCTTATACGTATGCCAACAGTGGAACATATAATGTTACCCTTTTAGCAACAACTAGTAATGGTTGCGTAGATTCTATAAGTAAAAGCGTAAAGATATTTCCTAAACCCGAAGCCGATTTCACGTTCACTAATAAATGTAATGGAACTGCAGTTCCCTTTACCAGCATCTCCAGCATTGGCACACCGGGAGTTATTACTGCATGGATATGGGACTTTGGCGACAATACATTTGCGACAGGAAGCAGCACTTCACACCTATACAGCAGCCCCGGAAATTACAATGTAAAGCTAATAGTAAACAGTAGCAATTCATGCTCCGATACTATTGTACATCAAATTACCGTTTTCAATAATCCTATAGTAAGCTTTACTCATAGCGATGTTTGCTTTGGCGACACGATGCATTTTATAAATAATGCATCGGTAAATATACCTGCTTCTATATCTACTTATTTATGGACTTTTGGAGATGGCGGCACAACGAGCAATTTGCAAACGCCTGTTCGTTTTTATACCACAGCGGGGAACTTTAGTGTTACGTTAATAACCACAACAGCAGATGGCTGTGCTAATGCCTCAACAAATCCTGTAAATGCTTTTGACGCTCCCATAACCGGATATACATTTAACAACACTTGTTTGCTTGCTTCTGCTGAATTTACAAACACAACGCTTAGTCCCACAATGGGATCTACCGCCAATTGGTCATGGAATTTTGGAGACGGCTCCCCTTTGAACACTAACGTTTTAAGCCCTCTTCACTTATACACCTCTCCCGGAAATTACCAGATTACTTTAATTACACATTCAACTAACCTTGGCTGTCCGGATACCCTAAAGGACAGTATTACAGTGTTTCCTATGCCGGTTGCTAAATTTGGTTTTACTAATGTATGTTTTAATCAAGCTATGAATTTTAATGACTCTTCGACTGTTTCCACAGGAACTGTTACTAACTGGTTATGGAATTTTGATGATGGCAGTCCATTAATTACCGATCAACATACAAGTCACATGTATACATCCTTTGGAACCGATAGTGTTACTTTGATTGTTACCACCAATAATGGATGTAAAGACACTATTTCAAAAAATGTGGTGGTTCACCCCCTACCTATTGTTCAGTACAGCACTGCAAATGTATGCGATGGTAGCACTGTTTTCTTTACTGATCTATCAACTATTCCCACCACCGATACGATCCAATCCTATATATGGAATTTTGATGACAACAGCCCGTTTAGCACCAACCAAAACACTTCTCATTTATATGCTGCACCCGGATCTCACCTTGTTAAGCTAATAGTTGAATCGTATTTTGGCTGCTTAGATTCTATCAGTAAAACAAGTATCATTAACCCTAACCCGGTTGTAAATTATATCGTAAACGACTCTGTTGGTTGCGAACCATTATGTGTTAGCTTTCAAAATTTATCATCAATTTTAACCGGCACAAATACCACCTGGTTATGGAATTTTGGTGATGGAAGTCCTTCAAGCAATTCGGAGGATCCCACTAATTGTTATACCAATGATTCCATTTTTTCCTTAAACTCTTTTGATGTTACTTTAACTGCTACTTCAGATAGCGGCTGTGTGAGCACATTATCTAAAAACAATTATATCATTGTATATCCCAATCCCATTGCGAGTTTTACTGCTCAACCGCAAACAACAACTATCACAGATCCAATTATTTCAATTAAGGATTTTTCTTCAGGTGCTAATTTCTGGAATTGGAATTTTGGAGATCAGGATTCTTCTGCTGTTTTTAATCCACCCCCTCACACCTATTCAGACACAGGAGCGTATGTGATCATGTTAATTACAACTACTCTTTATGATTGTATTGATACAGCCTTTCAAACTATAATTATTGAACCGGACTTTTTATTTTATATTCCCAATGCCTTCTCTCCTAATAACGATGGTATAAATGACACCTTTTATGGAAAAGGGATATTTATTACCCAATATGAAATGAGGATATTTGACCGTTGGGGAAACATGATCTTCATTTCTGATGACATCAATAAACACTGGGATGGCAAAGCAAATTACGGAAATGAAATAGCCCAGGGAGATGTATATATTTATTCAATTAAGTTAACGGATATTAACAAACGAAAACATGATTACAAAGGAATTGTAACATTAGTGAAGTAAAGAATAGCTGCCGATTTTGTTAATCAATTTTATTCTTTCTCTCAAAAGTCTTCAATTTTATTGCTTTTTTTAATACCTTTCCAATAGATTTTAGTTTCAATTTAAAACCACATTTATCATGTCAAAACCCATCATTAAAAAAAAATTTGGTTTAACAATTATATCTACCCTAATACTTATCCTTGTTTCCTCTATAGTAAGTATAGCCCAAGGGATCAATAACCTTACAATGGACAAAAAATATATTAGAGTTGACATTGGGCACGGAGCAATGCATTGCCCTTTTCTAAGTCCTAAATTAGAAGCGAAGCTCAGAGAGATACAAAATGTTGAAAATTTTTTTATAGATAAACGCAACAGCTATGCAACATTCAATCTACCTTCAGATACAGAAATGACATCGGAATCTTTGAAAAAAATTGGAACTGATGTTGGATACCCTGCCGATGATGTTGTTATTACAATAGACATTAAGCCGATTAAAGTTATAACGAAATAGATGCAAACTAATTTAAAAATATTTTAGTATTCAATTGCTAATTTTTCAAATCAAAAATATTATTGGTAACCAAATGAGTACTATTACCAAACACTTTTTAACATTCCTGTTTTTTATTCCCTTTCTATGGTCAGGGACTGAAGGGAAGATTTACGCACAAACCTCAAGCACATTTATGAGAACCTTTAACGCTGCGGGGATGAATGGGGGTTTATCTTTATCAACAACAAGTGACGGAGGATTTGTAGGAACCGGGCAACATGGAACCTCCGGTGCAGGAAGTTGTGATATATATGTTTATAAGGTAGATGCATGTGGACACCCTGAATGGTTTAAAGTTTATGGTGCTACCGGAGAAGATGGAGGCTATTCAGTTCAGCAAACTTCTGACGGTGGTTATATAATTGCCGGTCTTGCTGCTTTGGGAGCCGGTGGTTATGATATGACACTCATAAAACTTGATGCCTTAGGCACAATTCAATGGTCAAAAGTTTATGGAAGCGGTACAGATGATATGGGCTTACGTGCTACAGAAACTGCTGATGGAGGTTATATCTTATCCGGGCATTTAACCGGACTTGGTTTTGGAGCAGAGGACCTAGCCTTGATAAAAACAGATGCATTGGGAAACACAATTTGGATAAAAATATACGGAGGTGCAGGCAGTGAATGGGGTAATTATGTAAGCGAATGATGACCAGCCCCGCTTTGCCGAACAAACAAGTGATGGAGGGTATATTCTTAGCGGGTACACTACCAGTTTTGGAGCAGGAAGTCTGGATGCTTACCTTGTAAAAACTGACAGCGCAGGAAACCTGCAATGGTCAAATGCTTATGGAGGTGCCGGCTCCGACAGAGGTGCTATGGTTCGGCAAACAGCTGATGGAGGTTACGCTATGTCCACAGTTACATCGAGTTTCGGAGCAAACTATTTTGATGCTCTTTTTATGAAAACAGATAGCCTTGGGGTTGTAGGGTGTTACGAAAACACCTGCGCTACTGTGGTTACAAATGTTACACCTACCGTTGGTTCAGGTGGCAATCAGATGATTCCGGCTGCGGTTATTGCAATACCAACAATTACAACAACCGATTACACTCCTGCTGACGATTTTATATGCAAGCATTGTGTTACCGTTCCTTCCTTCACTCCCAGTGATACCATCGTATGTGTTGGCGAAACCATTTTTTTCTATAACACTACTTCTGTAGGAATAAGATGTTTCGAAGACTGGTATATCAATGGTACTATTGTTAATGGGGATAAGGATACGCTACCTTTTATATTTAATACTTCCGGAACACAGGTAATACAACTTATTGCAGCTTGTGGCAATGTTACCGACACGAATACCATCAATATACATGTATATGATTTTCCTGTTGCGTCTTTTACCAATACCTCAGTATGCAATGGAACTGCAACTCAATTCACCGAAAATTCAAGTATTCCAACAGGTACTATCAGTGCATGGAACTGGGATTTTGGTGATGGAAGCCCTTTAAACAATAACCAAACCATTACAGGTGGTCACACGTATGACAGTGCAGGCTTTTCCAAT
>JAIOQD010000090.1:4301-6065 GCA_021413595.1 Bacteroidota bacterium
GCCGGTTGTGCTGATACAATAACAAAACCTGTTGAAGTGTATTATAATCCGATAACAAATTTCACTTACAGTAATGTCTGTTTGGGGGATACTATGTATTTCAACAACACCTCTTTCATTGACACTTCTGCTTCAATTTCCACTTATTTATGGGTATTTGGCGATGGCACCGCTTCAAGTAATTTACAAAACCCAAAACATAAGTATGCTTCCTCCGGAGCCTTCAATGTTCCATTGGTAACCTCTACAACCGACCTGTGTACTGACGCAGCAAATTTTTCAGTAAAAGTATTTGATCCACCATCCGCTAATTTTACTTTAAACAATACCTGTCTTTTCAATCCTGCATTAATTACAAATACATCTATTAATCCAGTAATGGGAACCCTCGCAAGCTGGTCCTGGAATTTCGGGGATGGCACTCCTTTAGATTCCACCGTATGGAGCCCAAGCCATTTGTACACTACTCCAGGAAATTATCAAATTACTTTAACTACTCTTTCTTCCAATCTGGGCTGTCCGGATACATTAAAAGACAGCATTATTGTATATCCTATGCCGGTTGCTAATTTTGGTTTTATGGATGTGTGTTTGAACGAAGTAATGAATTTCAATGATTCATCAATTGTTTCAAGCGGTACTATCACGGGCTGGTCCTGGAATTTTGGTGATGGCTCAGCATTGAACATTTTGGAGGATCCAAACCATACATATACAAATACCGGAACATACATTGTTACGGTTATTGTTAATACCAACAACGGATGTAAAGACACCCTCTCAAAAAATGTGGTAGTGCACCCTTTGCCTGTTGCACAATATAACACTGCAAATGTGTGTGATGGCACCATTGTTCAGTTTACGGATCTATCAAGTATAGCTTCCAGCGATACGATTCAATCTTGGAATTGGAACTATGGTGATGCAAGCCCATTCAGTACAAATGTAAATACCTCACACCTATATGCCGGGCCGGGCTCTTATTTTGTTGAATTATTAATTATTTCCACCTTCGGTTGTTCCGACTCTATAACAAAAACAAGCGTTATTAACCCCAACCCCATAGTAAATTTTGTTGGAAATGATACCATTGGCTGTGAACCACTATGTATATCTTTTCAAAATCTTTCTTCCGTTCCTACAGGCTACAATGCCCTTTGGTTATGGGATTTTGGTGATGGCAGCCCTACCAGTAATTTAGAAAATGTACAACATTGCTATATCAGCGACTCAATTTTTTCGCCCTATCCTTTAAATGTTAGTTTACAAGTTACGTCTGATAGTGGTTGTGTTACCACTGGATCTAAAAGCAATTACGTAATTGTTTATCCTAACCCTATTGCGAATTTTACAGTTCAACCAGAAGTAACAACCATTGTGAATCCTATAATTTCTATTAATGATGCATCTACCGGTACTAATTTCTGGTCATGGAATTTTGGTGATCTTGACACAGCTTCCCTTTATAATCCGTTGCCACATACCTACGCAGATACCGGCACTTATGTTATTACCTTGATTACTTCCACTCAATATAATTGTTTGGATACCTCCTATCAAACCATCATCATTGAGCCGGACTTTGTTTTTTATATTCCTAATTCATTTTCACCAAATGACGATGGTGTAAACGACAGCTTTTCAGGAAAAGGGATTTTCATAAGCAAATATGAAATGAGAATATTTGACCGTTGGGGGAATTTGATCTTCTTTACTGATAATATTAATAAAGAGTGGGATGGTAAAGCAAATCATGGTGCAGTA
>JAIOQD010000150.1 GCA_021413595.1 Bacteroidota bacterium
TACAATTTCTGAAAATGCTTTGCCTACATTCCCGCAAACGAAAGTTTTATATCCGGCGTTTTTGAAAATTTCTCCTATTAGTACTGTGGTTGTTGTTTTACCATTCGTGCCTGTAATGCCTATTATCGGAGCAGGACAAAACCAGCTTGCAGCTTCAACTTCAGAATAAATTTTCTTATTTAATTTTTTTGCCTTCACTAAAATTTCTTTAGAAGGAGGTATTCCGGGACTTTTAATAATCACATCGTAATCTAAAATAGAATCTGTAAATCCTTTAGATTCAATTTTAAATTTATCTGATTCAATATTTAAAATATTTTCTGTCAATTCTTTTTCGTCTGTTAAAAGTACTTCTTTAGCTCCATTACTTAGCAACAACTTTGTAATCGCTATTCCACTTCTCCCTGCGCCAAGCACTGCAAACTTATTTTTTTTTATCTCTTCCTGTTTTAACATTTCTATCTAATTTTAAATGTTGCTAATGCCATTATTGCTAATATTACTGCTGCGATATAAAACCTTACTACAATCTTCGGTTCCGGTATACCTTTCATTTCAAAATGATGATGCAATGGAGCCATCTTAAAAATCCTTCTTCCTTCACCGTATCTCTTTTTGGTATACTTGAAATAATATCTTTGCAAAATTACTGAAACTGTTTCGATGAAAAATATTCCACCAAGAAGAGGCAGCAAAAATTCTTTTTTAACAAGCACACAAAGTGTTCCGACTGCTCCCCCTAATGCTAATGAACCTGTATCTCCCATAAAAACCTGCGCCGGGTATGAATTGTACCAGAGAAATCCCAGTGAAGCCCCTGCCAGCGCTGTACAATAAATTGCAAGTTCTCCATTTCCTTTCAGGTAAATTATGTTTAGGTACTTTGCAGCTTCAAAATTCCCAGATACGTAAGCTATGACTCCAAGTGTAAGTGCTACAATTCCAACCGTGCCCGTAGCTAAACCGTCTAAACCGTCTGTTAAGTTAACTGCATTAGACATAGCAATTATAATGAATACAACAATAGGTATATAGAAATAAGAAAAATCAAACTCGTAATTCTTTAAAAAGGGAATTGTTGTAATCGAATTTATATTGTGAAACTCCGGCAAAAAATAAACTAAAGCCGCAACAGTTAACCCAACCAATAGCTGAAATAATAATTTGTATTTTTCAACAAGTCCTTTTTTATATTTTTTTATAACTTTTAAATAATCATCAAGAAATCCTACTGCACCCAATGAAATCGTTACGAATAGCATTATCAAAACATATGTGTTGCTCAAATCTCCCCACAACAAAACTGGAATTAAAACTGACAATAAAATTATAAATCCACCCATCGTAGGAGTGCCGGCTTTTGACCAGTGAAATTTAGGACCATCTTCTTTTTTTGCTTCTCCAATTTGTTTTTTCTTAAGAATCTCAATAATTCTAGGACCTATAATAAAACAAAACAACAATGCTGTTATTGCAGCCATTGCAGAGCGGAACGTTAGAAAACGGAAAACATCAAATCCCGGAGGATTAAATCTTGCGTTTATCCATTCAGCAAGTTTATAAAGCATTAGA
>JAIOQD010000151.1 GCA_021413595.1 Bacteroidota bacterium
AAACAATAATGATTATCGCATTGGGTGAGTATTTTAAAATATTTTCGGTAACGTGCTTAACAATACCAGCATTGGTAGAAATAAGATCATCACGGCTCATACCCGGTTTACGTGGTAAACCCGATGTAATAACTACCACATCCGAATTTGCAGTTTTTGAATAATCATTTGTGGAACCCGTAATTCTTGTATCATACAAATTTACAGGTGCGGTTTGCCAAATATCCAGAGCTTTCCCTTCAGCAAAGTTTTCTTTAATATCAAGCAAAACAAGCTCATTTACTAATTCTTTTTGAGCAATAACATCGGCACATGTTGCCCCTACGTTTCCAGCTCCAACTACAGTTACTTTCATATTGTATAATTTTATATATTTACAGAAATATTCTGTCCGCTAAATTATAAAAGAAAAACGAATACCAACATTTATTATGAATAGTTTTTTGATTTACTAACATTTTTTTATAGAGTGCAACTATTAAACAACTTTGTACATCATAGTGGTGTGATCTGATTTTTTGATCTAATAAAACTGATATTTTATATGAAAAAAATATTTTTAATTATTTTTGCTTTAATTGGCTTATTAAGTAATAATGCATATTCTCAAGGAATTGACTGTGCTACTGCCAGCCCATTCTGCACTTCTGTACCTGCTTCTTTCCCGGCCGGTACAAATACTTCTGCCCCTGTAGGTCCCGCTTATGGATGCTTAGCCTCTCAACCTAATCCAGCCTGGTTTTATTTACAAGTTGCAACTACTGGCCCAATTACCTTAAATATGACCAATTCTGGAAGTCTTGATATTGATTTCATTATCTGGGGACCCTTTACATCTTCTACTGCAGCTTGTGCATCTGGATTACCTGCTAGTAGTATTGTTCCTACTACGTTTGGAACTCCCGGTGGTTGTAGCTATTCTTCATCTGCCAACGAAACAGGTAATATTCCAAATGCCATAGTTGGCCAGGTATATGTTTTATTAATTACCAACTATTCCAATCAACCTACTACTATTTCTCTTGCCCAAACAGGTGGTACTGGTGCTACTAACTGTGGTATTGTTTGTTCAATTTCATCGCTAACAGCAACCGCAGCGCCTTGTTTAAGCCCGTCAAATTTATATGATGTTACGGGTGATATAACCTATGTTTCTCCTCCAGCGACCGGAACTTTGACGGTCACCAATAGTGCGTCAGGCGCTTCACAGGTATTTAACGCACCATTTAATCCAACAACTGTAAGTTACGCACTTGCAGGACTTCCTGCTAATGGCGCTTCATGCACTATTACTGCTGTATTTTCGAACGATCCAGGGTGTACGTTAACGCAAACTTTTACCGCGCCTCCACCATGTTATGTGGATTGCCCTATTTCTGTTGACTCAGCTTATACCTGTGTTGGTGTTCCCGCAACATTAACGGCAACAGGTGCTACAAGTTATTTGTGGTCAACTGGCGAAACAACTCCCACTATTACTATCAGTGGTGTTGCAGCCACTTATTCGGTTATAGGTACTACCGGAACTTGTGCTGATACCGTTGCAACAGCTGTAACAACTTTTCCTCCACCTGCTATTAACTTTTCGGCTGATACAGTGGATGGTTGCAATACATTTACTTCAAATTTCACTGCAGATACTTCAGGTAACTTTGGAGCATCTTATTCATGGGACTTAGGAGAAGGTGCCACCGGAAACGGAATTAATCCTTCGCATGTTTACACAGTGGCAGGTTGTCACACCGTTACCCTTACAGCAAGTTTTGGTGCCGGTTGTACAAGTACCGATTCTATTCCATGTATGATTAATGTATTTCCTCAGCCTGATGCTGATTATACTGTATTTCCTGACGAAATTGATATGATAGCTCCCAATGTATTTTTTACCAGTACATCTACAAATGCAACAAGTTGGATGTGGAGTTTTGGTGATTCAACAAGTTCTATAATCGAAAATCCGGAACATACTTACAATGATGTTGGAATATATTTCGTAACACTTTATACAACTAACGCTTTTGGTTGTGTTGATTCAATAACTTCCTCCGAATAACGTTGGAGAGGTTATGGAGATGAATTCCTATGTTTATCGATTAAGTTACAAGGAAATGACCGGGAAAAAGCGTAACTTAATTGGTCACGTAACACTTGTTAAATAACAGTATTCATAATTCACATTCCGATATGCTAAATTTATTTTAGCATAAAACGAAATTTCAAGACAGTTCAGCATCAGGAAAATTTCATGTTTAGCTAAAAGGATTTTTGATAATCATAATGAGAAAAAATTTCATAAAAACACCTTTTAAATTTTTGCCTTGGGTAGCCTTACCCGGTTTGTGATTTTTTTGTTCCATTTGAGAAATCATTTGTTTTTTACCATCCTCCTTTTAAAACGTCTTTTTACATTTCAAAATATGGAAAATCAATCGTCCTATTTTTTTTGGTTAATTAAAAAGTGCTCTCTTTTTATGTCTTGTTTTGAGACCATTCTTTCATTTATTTTTATTCGCAAAAACTTCAAAAGAACAATTATCTCGTTAATGTTTTTTGCGCCCTTGTTGGTTCAATCACAAACCCATCAATATTTGTTCAATAATAACCTAAACGAGCAAAGCGGAGGCCCCGCGTTAACACAGATATTGGCATGCGGTGCTGGAGCAGGTTCTTATGGTGTTCAAACCTCCGGAACCACGGCAGGTGATTGCTTAACATTCAATGCATTTTGCTTTAATGATGGGGGAGGGCTGCAACATCCAAATTCTGGCCTGATCTCAGGTAGCTATACTATAAATATGTTCTTCCGGTTCACTACTTTAGGAGGGTATGCAAGGGTAATTGATTTTTCAAACAGTACTTCAGATGCCGGTATTTATTTTTTAAATAACTGCCTGAATTTATATCCGAATGGTAATGTTGGCACTTGTCCTTACTTTAATACAAATACCTATTATCTTATAACTTTTGTTAGAGATGGCGGTACCAACATTATTTCTGTTTATGTTGACGGAACACTTTTTGGAACCTATAATGATGCAGGCAATATTTATCGCCCTGCTACCGGTACTGAACCTATTAACTTTTTTAGAGATGATAATCCTGTACCTTGCGAAAATCAACCGGGCTGTATAAAATTCATTTCTGTTAGCCCCGGTGTAGCAACTGCTTCAGATGTTGCACTGCTTTGGGCCAACATTGATATTGTTACTCAATCAACTTTAGCAACTCCTCCAACAGTTACCATTTCAGCACCCGGAAATTTTACTTGTACAAATACTACGGTTACATTATCTGCAAATAGCACAGGAACGATGCTTTGGAATGGTGGTTCGCTCTCTAATTCAAGTAACCCTGCAATCATAAGTGCCACAGGTACCTATATAGTAACAGCAACAGATGTAAATGGTTGTACGGATACAGCAATGGTAACTGTTGCAACCAATACCACACCACCAGTTGTTACAGCAATTAGCAGCGGGGATCTGTCATGTTCGGTGGCTTCCGTAACTTTAACGGGAACCAGTTCAGGAAATACAATGGTTTGGAATGGGGGCGCACTTACTAATGCATCCAATCCAGCAACGGTTACTGCTGCTGGAACATACACCGTAACTGCTACTGATGCAATTAACGGTTGTACCAATACAGCAGCGGTAACTGTTATAGTCGATAATTCAGTACCACTTGCAATTTCCGTTAATTCAGCAACCATTTGTGCCGGACAAACGGCTACGCTAACTGCCACCGGTGGAGCGACTTATTCCTGGTCAACAGGTGCAACAACTAATCCAATTACAGTAACTCCTGCTTCAACAGCTTCCTATACCGTAACTGGCACCAGTGGAGGATGTTCGGGTACAGCCATAGCTAATGTTACGGTTGGTAGTAGTTTAACAATAACAGTAAATTCACCTACAATTTGTGCAGGTCAAGCCGCAACACTAACAGCTTTTGGCGGTAGCACTTATCTGTGGTCAACAGGTTCTACAGCAAATCCATTGATTGTTAGTCCTTCATCAACAACCTCCTATACTGTTACAGGTACAAGTGGAGGTTGTTCAGGAACAGCAATTGCTACTGTTACCCCTACAGGAGGTTTGACCGTTACAGTTAATTCAGCAACTATTTGTGCCGGACAAACAGCAACATTAACAGCCGCAGGCGGAACCACTTATGTTTGGTCAACAGGAGCAACTACAAATCCGATAACAGATACGCCTGTAACAATTACTTCATATACAGTAATTGGAACCACATCAGGCTGCTCCGATACTGCAATTGCAACAGTTACAATAAGTCCCTCAGCAACCATTACAGTTAATTCTGCAACCATTTGTGCAGGAGAAACGGCCACATTAACTGCTGCCGGTGGAACCAGCTATTCATGGAACTCAGGCGCTATAACTAATCCGATTAGTGTTACACCTTCCACAACCACATCCTATACGGTTACGGGAACTACTTCAGGCTGCTCAGCCAATGCGGTTTCAACAGTTACAGTAAATCAGCTGCCAGTTGTGACTGTCAACTCACCGGGAATATGTGCTGGTGGTTTAGCAACCCTCACAGCCTCTGGAGCAAGCACTTATTTATGGTCAACCGGAGCTGCCACTTCCCAAATAACTGACTCACCTGTTTCCACCACTACTTATACAGTTACAGGTACCACATCAGGCTGTTCAAATACGGCCATTGCAACAGTAACTGTGAATCCATTTCTTTCTGTAAATGCAAATAGTGCGGCCTCAGTTTGTACAGGAGCCTCTGCAACTATCACTGCACTTGCAGTGGATGGAAGTAACGGGTCTTATACTTATTCCTGGTCACCCGGTGCCGGCACAAGTGCATCCCTTTCGGTATCACCCAGTGTAACCACCACTTATACAGTTACCGCAAATGATGGTTGTTCCCCTCCAGCAATGGATAGCGTAACAATTACTGTTTTGCCCGCAGCTACGGTTGCCTTTAATGCAGATATAGTTTCGGGCTGTGCTCCATTGTGTGTGAATTTTACAGATATTTCTTCTGTAGCTGGTGGAAATATTGCGGCACAGAATTGGGGTTTTGGAGGCGACCTACCAAATGAACAACATTGTTTTGCTGTCCCTGGCCAATATTCTGTTACACTGATCGTTACCACCAATAGTGGCTGTATCTCAACCTATACAAACACAAATATGATACAGGTGGCATCATTCCCTAATGCAAGCTTTACAGCTCCACTTTCAACAGGTATTCTTGCGCCTACGGTAAATTTTACGGATAATTCTACCGGGGCAACTTCTTGGAATTGGAACTTCGGGGATTCATTAGCAAGTTCTTCGGGGAACCTTAGCAACCTTCAAAATCCAGCGCATATCTATTCTGAAATAGGAACATATTGTGTTACTTTAACTGTAGGCAATACCAATGGATGTTATGATACTACTCAATTGTGCATAGATATTGCGCCAGAATTTTCATTTTATGTTCCAAATTCCTTTTCGCCTGACGGAAATGGTATAAACGATGAATTTTACTGTAAAAGCGAAAATTTCAAAGAATTTAAAATGCAAATATTTGACCGTTGGGGAAATATGCTTTTTTATACGGATGATATTAACAAACATTGGAATGGCAAGATAGTAGGAGGGGCAAACCAGGTTTTATTTGATACCTATGTTTACATCGTAGATATTGTGGACAATAAAAAGAAAACTCATCGGTTTATTGGAAGTGTTACTATTGTAAAGTAAAAATACGAACTTATTAATATCGATTTTACAGATTCTCCAGTATTTTTCTCTCATGTTTTTTATCATTATTTTTAAGTATAAATACTCTTAATATTGTAGGATAATATACAAGCTGTAACATTATGTTAAATAGATCCGGTAAAATTGGGGTTTAAAATTTAAAGCATATTTAAAGTCTATTGAATGGAATTACTGATCATTTTTATTTTAACTTTTTTGAATGGATTCTTTTCATTATCCGAAATTGCTTTGGTTTCGGTAAATAAAAACAGAATTGAATACTTAGCATCCCAGGGAAGTTTAAGAGCTAAAACCATATTAAAATTACTTGAAAACCCTGAAAATTTTCTTTCATCAGTGCAGGTGGGAATTACCTTAATTGGCATTATATCAGGAGCTTATGCAGGGGTAACACTTACCGATGATATGGAAGTTTTTTTGTCGTCCTTTTCATTCCTTCAACCTTATGTACATTCTGTTTCTTTATTAATTGTGATTGGAGGAATTACCTATTTTTCCATTGTAATTGGAGAATTAGTCCCAAAATCCATTGCAATGAATAATTCCGAAGCAATTGCAATGTTCTGTGTTCCAATTATAAGGTATTTTACTTTAGCTACGTTTCCTTTTGTAAAGCTATTGTCATTTACTACTAAATTGATCTTAAAAATCTTTAATGTTAAAGAAAACGGGAATGGAAAAATAAGTGAAGAAGATCTCTTGTTTATGCTAAAAAATGCAGGGCAACAAGGTGTTTTGGAAAAAGAAGAAAGCCAGGTACACCAAAATCTTTTTTCTTTTACCGACCAGACAGCCAAGTCATTAATGACAAATAGTAAGGCGGTAGAATGGGTTAATTATAATGAAGATAAAGAAAAAATTTTCAACCAGCTAAGAGATAGCGTTCATTCTAAATTTATTGTGGGTGATGGATCAATTGATAAAATAAAAGGAGTAATAACCATAAAGGATTTTTTGGAAAATCACAATAATGATAATTTTAAGGTAGATGACGTTATAAATAATCCCATTTATTTTAATTCAAATACACCGGCATTTAAAATATTAAATACCTTCAAAATGAAGAAACAATACATAGGCATTGTTTTAGATGAATATGGAGGCGTTAAAGGTATTGTAACCTTACATGACTTGATTGAGGCGATTGTAGGTGATTTACCGGATGAAGATGAATCAGATGAACTGAATATCATTAAAAGAGCGGATAACACCTATTTGATTAATGGAAAAACCTTGATCTATGAACTTAATCAATACTTTCAACAGGAAATTATCCGGGACAATATTTCAAAATATACTACCATTTCCGGTTTTCTTTTGGAACAATTAAAAAATATCCCTAAAACAGGAGCCACTGTGAAGCATAAAAATTTTGAATTTGAAATTTTGGATATGGATGGTAATAGAATTGATAAGATATTGATGAAATTATTGTAAATGTTAAATACACATAGTTTGTTCATACTTTTGCATAATTCAATTTTAAGGTGATACATTTAATTTCTGTATTACCAAAATAAAAACAATTTCAATCAACCACATTTTTTTAACCTTATGAATAGAAGCTATTTATTATTATCACTTTTAACAATTCTCCTTGGTTCGTGCTCCAAAGACAAGGAAGTAACTCCTGAAGAATCTAAAAAAACAATAAAGGGGGTAGTTCAAAAAGGGCCATTTATTAGTGGGACATCAATTCAAATAATAGAATTGAATGAAAATCTGAATCAAACCGGCAGAACTTATACAACTCAAATAATTAATAATAGCGGTGCTTTTAGTATTTCTGGCATAGAGTTAATATCTCCGTATGTTTGTTTAAGGGCTGATGGTTTTTATTTTAACGAAATTACAGGGGAACAATCTACTTCTCAAATTACCCTTTATGCGTTATCGGAAACTTCTAATTTTGCCAGTCTAAATGTAAATCCAATAACAACTCTTATAAAATCAAGAATAGAATATTTGGTGGGGCAGGGTTTAGCATATTCAGTTGCAAAAAAACAAAGCGAAGGGGAATTATTAAAAATATTTAATATAACTAAAAATGATTTTCAGGGAGCTGAATTACTCGATATTTCAGTCAATGGTGAGGATAATGCTATTTTATTAGCAATATCTTCAATTTTACAAGGATATCGCTCAGAAAGCGCAATGACGGAGTTATTATCAAATATATCCATTGATATCCGTGAAGATGGGATCCTAAACAACAGTTTATCAGGATCTGCTCTGATCAATCATGCCGTAT
The DNA here is from genome assembly GCA_021413595.1 of Bacteroidota bacterium. Lineage (GTDB taxonomy): Bacteria > Bacteroidota > Bacteroidia > 2-12-FULL-35-15 > 2-12-FULL-35-15 > 2-12-FULL-35-15. The sequence continues at coordinate 8,008 of JAIOQD010000151.1, forward strand.
ATTTAGATACCAATGTAATAAAAACAAATTTACAGAGTCGTTATTCAGGCATGGGAGCGTCTGCAACTATACCACCATTTAGTAAGTACATTCAACAATTTATAGATAGTACAGCATTTCAAATTACTGAAACAGTTATAGAATTCCCGGTAAGTGGATCATACGGCCTTAATATTTTAGATTTGAATCAAACCAGTTATCCGGGAAATACCAGTTGCAGTTTAAATGCTTTTTTACCTAAAGGTACCACTTTGAAAGTTATCATTAAATCAACTAGTTCAACATTTTGGTATTATACGGGAAGTCCGGTAAATTGGACAATTGGAGCATTCAATATGAATAACTATACACAAGTATTTAATGCAATCCAAACCACGAATGATTGTGATGTATACATGACTTTTGATCCGGGTACGTATACAATTGAATACTATGAAAAAGATATAAGTACTCCAACAAGAGTGAAAAATATAGTTGTGAATTGATTTAAGTACTCCAACAAGTGAAAATATAGTTGTGAATTGATTTGATTTCAATTCATTCAAACCTAGCTAAATTATCCAGCGATTTTTATACCACAATTTTTTATAAAGCAATTTACTAATCCCTCTCAATGTGAATAGTAAATTGTCTTATAATTAATATTATGTTAAATA
>JAIOQD010000091.1 GCA_021413595.1 Bacteroidota bacterium
TCATGAAACATATCAGGTTCTTCCAGATAATCTAATTGCTCCATCGTCCTTAACCAGCATGTTGCAGTAAATTTTTTCTGAGAAAGAAATTCAAAAAAAGTTTTTTGCGGACTAATGTTCGGCACCACTTCCATACTCCAACCTGTTAGTGGTTTTAGGAGTTCAGCTACTTCATCAAAATGAGGGATTTTATCGGAAGAAAATTGTACTGTTTCCAATGCTTCCAAATATGCTGATGAGACAATTGGTTTTAAAATTTTTATTTGTCTATCGAATAATGTTTGCCAAACCCCAAAATCAAGTTCAGTATAGTTATTATATATTTGCTTTGTAGGCCGCATTTTAATTGGGTACTGAAAATATTTTTTGTTGCAACAATTATTTTTTAATTCAATACTTATCTTGGCTGTATTGAAAAACAACAAATAAATTTAATAAAATGTTTCTCCTTTTGCTGCCATTGTTTTTAATAAAATGCAGGGTCTGTAACGATCTTCAGCATAAATGGCATACAAATTATCAAGTATATCTAAAATAATTTGCAAACCTAATTCATCAGCCCATTTCAATAATCCCTTTGGATAATTTACTCCTTTTGTCATGGCCAGGTCCAAATCTTCTTTGCTTGCTAATTTTAAATACAAGGAATCAATCGCTTCATTAATAAGCATTGCAATAACACGGTAAAAAATAATTTTTGCCAATTCGTCATCTTCTTTTGGGGTAGGTAGTAAAACTCCATCGGCATAATTATAATAGCCTTTGCCGGATTTACGACCAAACCATTTTGCCTCGTACAATCGTTTTTGAGTTAAGGATGGCTTGAAACGTGGTTCATAAAAGAATTGCGTCCATACACTTTCGGTCACTTTAAAATTTATGTCATTACCAATAAAATCCATCAATTCGAAAGGTCCCATTTTAAAGCCTCCAACGGTTTTCATTGCCCAATCAATAGTTGCAAAATCGGCAAGGCCTTCTTCATAGATACGTATGGATTCTCCGTAAAATGAGCGAGCTACCCTATTAACAATAAACCCTGGAGTATCTTTTGTAAGAACAGTTTGTTTCCCCCAGCTGTCGATCAGTTTTTTTGAATGTTCTGTAACTATACTATCAGTGGTAATAGCAGGAATTATTTCCACCAATGGCATTATAGGAGCGGGGTTAAAAAAATGAATTCCAATTACACGGTCTGCATTTTTACAAGCCGATGCAATTGATGCAATTGATAGGGAAGAGGTATTACTTGCCAATATACAATCTTGAGAAACGATGTTTTCCAGATCAGAAAATAATTTTTGTTTTACATCTAAATTTTCTACAATGGCTTCAATGATCAATTCGCAATTTTTGCATTCGTTTAATTCAGATGCAAATTGTATATGATCTGTAATTTTTTTTGAATTTTGTGCGGTTAGTTTTTGTTTCTCAACTAATTTTTTTAAAGTAGTTTCTAAATTATTCTTTGCTTTATCCAAAGCAATTTGATTCGTATCGAATAAGATCACATTATGCCCCGCAGTAGCTGCCACTTGTGCAATTCCGGCTCCCATTGCACCTGAACCAATTATTCCTATTGTTGTCATTTTTTTTTGCCGCAAAGGCGCGGAGACGCTAAGTTTAATTTATAATTACAATTTACAAAATTACCGCTTGCGTCTTTGCGCCTTAGCGGTAATAAATTACTCCCCTTTAAAAACCGGTTTACGTTTTTCTAAAAAAGCCTTAACTCCTTCGTTATAATCATAGGTTTTAGATGCATTTATTTGTTCTACACCTTCAGCAATTAATTGTTGTTCGAGGGTGTTATTTATGGATTGATTCAATAATCGTTTTGTTAAACCTATGGCTCTTGTTGGAAGATTAGCCAGTGTTTTTGCAATAGTTAATGCATCTTCTTGTAATTTATCATCTTCAATTACTTTATAGATCATTCCCATTTTTTCT
>JAIOQD010000158.1 GCA_021413595.1 Bacteroidota bacterium
TTTTTGCCAAATTACTGTTTTTGTAGCTGTATAAAAAATAAACAACAAGGCCACAAGCCAGCCAGATAGAAAACCATATCCAATTTGATGGTGCCATACCCGTAAGTAAATAGCAGCATGAAATCAATCCCAATACAGGAATGAGTGAAAGTTTTTTTGTAAAGGATAAAACAGCTATAACGATACATAAAACAAAAAATACCATCATTGGTAAATTAGCACCAATAGTATCAGCTGAAAATGTAAATTTAGAACTAAAAAAATCCGGAATAAAATAGAACACGCAGGAGAATGCGATTAAAATAATTACTGGAAATATCCACTGTGCATTGATATAAGGTAATCTGAATTTCCCTTTGGTCTCAACGTTACCCTCATCCTTTTGGGAAGGAAGCATTAATACCCCTCCGCAAACAAGCACAAATGCAAACAAGGTACCAATACTTGTAAAATCAAGAATGAAATTTTCATCCGTAAAAAACATGGGAACTCCCACTACAAAGCCTGTAACTATTGTAGCAAATCCGGGAGTTTTATATTTTGGATGAATAGAAGAGAAACGTTTCGGTAAAAGACCATCTCTGCTCATGGTCATCCAGATACGTGGCTGCCCCATTTGAAATACAATCATTACACTTGTCATAGCCACAACTGCTGCAATAGAAACAATGAACATCATCCATTTTACTCCTTTTATTTTAAATATTTCGGCAAGAGGATCTGTTACTCCTAATAAAGAATAAGAAACCATACCTGTAAGTACAAGCGCCAAAATGATATAAACAATAGTGCATATAATCAGAGAATAGATCATTCCACGGGGAAGATCTCGCTGTGGATTTTTACACTCTTCGGCCAGTGTGGATACTGCATCAAAACCAATGTATGCAAAGAAAACAGCCGATACTCCAGCCATTACTCCTCCAAATCCATTTGGCATAAATGGGCTCCAGTTTTCAATATCAATATAAAACAGCCCTACAACGATTATCAGTACTATAACCGCTAATTTGATCATCACCATTAAATTACTAATATTTCTGGATTCTTTAGTACCCTTATAAACCAGCCATGTTATAAACACATTTATCAATACAGCTGGCAGATCAAAAATAATACGAAGTCCGCCTATTTGCGGAGCACTGTTCCAAGCCGTTAGTCCCTCTCCTACTTTAGCATCAATAAATGCCAGATGAGATGCTTTATAATTAATGGTAAGCCATTCGGGTAAATGCATTCCAAAACCATCCAAGAGATTGGTAAAATAACCACTCCAGGAAAATGCGATGTATATATTACCAATGGAATATTCCATTAATAATGCCCAGCCGATTATCCAGGCGAACAATTCACCAAAAGAAACATAAGCATACGTATAGGCACTTCCTGAAACGGGGACACGTGAAGCAAATTCGGCATAACACAATGCAGTAAAGCCACATGCCACGGCACAGATAATGTATAATAATATTACACCCGGACCACCGGAAAAACAAGCGTTACCAATTGCGCTGAACGTACCACCTCCAATGATAGCAGCAATTCCAAAGAATGTAAGATCCCGAACGGATAATACTTTATTAAGAGAAGTATGCTCTCCATCACCACCTTGGCTTAAAATTACAGTAGTGGATTTTTTTCGGAATAAACTGTTGAAATTCATAATTAGTAACTGTTTAAATTTTATTTAAAAAAATAACAATATTGCTCACTGAAGCTTACCTACTTTCTCGACTCTGCTCAAAATGCCCATGTTCGCTGTCATTTCGAGCGGAGTCGAGAAATCGTGAGAAGGCTGGAAACTGTTTTGAATAAAATTAAACAGGCTCTTCGTTTTTTGATACTTGAGCAAAAATAGAAAAATTATCGGATAAGCGATTTTGAAATTTCTGGAGTGGATAATGGAATGCAGATAGAATGATAAAACTGAATTGACCACAAATTTTCTTATAATACCCAATAAAAATCATCTTTAATCATTAATAATCCGCCTAATCCAGCGTTTTATTTGATAAATTGGGAATGGTTAATTTTTTACTCCAATAACCATAATTCAAAAATGTTGAAAATTCAAAATAAATTATTCAGCCCAATTGAGCGGATTTGACTAAATTTGGGTTCTTTTTGAGGATTCTTGGAGATTGTAAGATTTGTATAAGAAATGATAGTTTTTATCGGCATTGTCATCCCGATTGGCTTTTTCGTCAGGAGGAATCTTGTTGATTATTCACAATATCATAGTAACAAGATTCCCCATAAAAACTCGGAATGACAGAGGAAAATAATTTTCAAACAAAAATTTAACAACATAAAATATGTCAACAACTGCACAAGAAAACTTAACTACCGTTGAAACTGCCGCTAAATTAGGATTGTTACCGGATGAGTATGAAAAAATAAAGGTGATATTAGGCCGTACTCCTAACTTTACTGAGCTAAGTATCTTTTCGGTAATGTGGAGCGAACATTGTTCGTATAAAAATTCAATTGTATGGTTGAAAAAATTACCTAAAAAAGGCCCATATATCCTTGCAGAGGCAGGAGAAGAAAATGCAGGATTAGTTGATATTGGTGATGGTCTGGCTTGTTGCTTTAAAATAGAATCTCACAATCATCCTTCTGCATTAGAGCCATATCAAGGTGCTGCAACAGGTGTTGGTGGGATCAACCGCGATATATTTACAATGGGTGCGCGCCCTATCGCTCAATTAAATTCGTTACGTTTCGGTGACCTGAAATTAGATCGCACCAAATGGCTTGTAAAAGGTGTTGTAAAAGGGATAGGTGATTACGGCAATGCATTTGGCATTCCCACAGTTGGTGGTGAAGTATTTTTTGATGAATGTTATAACGTGAACCCATTGGTAAATGCAATGAGTGCTGGAATTGTAAAAGTTGGTGAAACAGCTTCGGCAACTTCCTATGGGGTAGGAAACCCTGTGTTTATTGTAGGTTCTGCAACAGGTAAAGATGGAATTCATGGAGCTACTTTTGCTTCCGCTGATATTACCGAAGACTCCGCAAAAGATCTGCCTGCAGTACAGGTAGGAGACCCTTTTCAGGAAAAATTATTATTAGAAGCGAGTTTAGAGGTAATTAAAACCGGTGCTGTTATAGGGATGCAGGATATGGGTGCAGCTGGTATTACTTGTTCTACTTCCGAAATGAGTGCCAAAGGTGAACATGGCATGGATATTTGGTTAGACAGGGTTCCTACCCGTCAGGCAAATATGCAGCCTTTTGAAATTTTACTTTCCGAATCACAGGAACGAATGTTGATAGTAGTAAAAAAAGGTCGTGAAAAAGAAGTAGAAAAAGTATTTCAAAAATGGGATCTGAACTGTGCAATGATAGGCGTGGTAACTGATACAAAACATATTAAATTTTTTGTTGGCGATGATCTGGTTGCTGATGTTCCTGCATTTGATTTAGTTTTAGGTGGTGGAGCACCTGTATATCACCGCGATCACAAAGAGCCGGCTTATTATGCAGAATCAAAGAAATTTAAAATTGAAAGTGTAGAAGTACCAAAAGATCTGATAGCAGTTTCTAAATTTTTAATTTCTCATCCAAACATTGCATCCAAGCAATGGGTGTATAATCAATACGATTCAATGGTGGGTACTGTGAACATGAGCACCAATGCTCCATCAGATGCTGCTATTATAAATATTAAAGGGACAAAAAAAGCAATTGCATTAAAAATAGATTGTAATGCCCGCTATGTAAATGCTGACCCTGAAATAGGCTGTGCTATTGCCGTTTCGGAAGCTGCACGTAATATAGTTTGTAGTGGTGGAGAACCTTCTGCCATCACCAATTGTTTAAATTTTGGTAACCCTTATAACCCTGAAGTGTATTGGCAATTTGTAAATACAATAAAAGGAATGGGTAGTGCTTGTATTAAATTTCAAACTCCTGTAACAGGTGGTAATGTTAGTTTTTACAATCAATCCTCTTATGAAGGACCTGTGTTTCCAACACCTACAATAGGTATGTTGGGTGTATTGGAAGATAAAACAAACCGCATGACCCTTAACTTTAAAAACGAAGGTGATTCGATCTATTTAATTGGAAGTTCAAAAGATGATATCTCTTCATCAGAATATTTATACTCCTACCACAAAATACAAAACACCCCTCCTCCTGCTTTTAATTTGGATGAAGAATATGAAGTTCAAAAAGCAGTAAAAACAATCATTAAAGAACGTGTTATCCAATCTGCTCACGACTGTGCCGATGGTGGTTTGTTCATCACTTTATTAGAAAGTGCAATGACAAACGGTTTAGGTTTCGACATCAGCTCAGATGAAGAAGTTCGTAAAGATGCATTCTTATTTGGGGAAGCACAAAGCCGCGTTATCGTTTCTGTAAAAAAATCAGATGAAGATAAATTCATTGACCTGATGATGGCATCACGTGCTGAGTTCGAATACCTTGGTGATGTTACAGGAAAAGAAATGATCATTGATGAAAAATC
>JAIOQD010000092.1 GCA_021413595.1 Bacteroidota bacterium
GTCCAAGCTTAAGAGCTGCTGCACGATACTGAGCATCAGGACTTGCGAGAGCAGCTACCAGCACAGGTACACTTTCACGTTTTTTGCTATCCGCATAAATTTTAAGTGCCGAAGAGCGTGTTGAATTTTGTTTGCTTTCAGGCGTTGCTTTGATTAAAGCCAACGCCGCCTTCTCAGCTACCGGCGCAGAACCATTCTGTGCCAGGTTAGCCAGATATTTTAAATATACTGCAGTTTTTGTAAATGACACTTTGGTCAGCGATCAAAATTATTCATGGTTCGTTGCAAAAATAATAGATACTATAAATTATAATCAGCCTGTGATAATTACCACAACTGCGGCAACAACAATTCCAGATTTTTGCAAAGTCTTCCCGAATCCTTTTTCTGGGGTTATTACAGTCAATTTGAAAAACAAAACAGCAGAAACAAAAATTTGCGTTTATGATGTATTGGGAAAATGTGTCTTTGATAAGGTGTCTAAAAACGACAAAGAGAAAATTGATTTAAGCGGTAAACCAAAAGGGATTTACATTTTGGAGGTAGAGTCTGATGGGAAAAACGTTATGAAAAAAATTGTTTTGCAATAATTTTTTGCGGACAATTTTGGCTTGTAATTCAGCAAGCGTTAGGGATTGCAACGGAAATCCTTTTCCGATTTTTATCGGAAAAGATTGAAGTCCTTCGACTTCGCTCAGGATAAATTCCAAGCCCGCCCTTTTCTTGTTTAAGAAAATGGAACGCCCAAATGAATTAAATTATTTAACAGAAGAACTTAAACAAACCTAATTTCCTTAAGATCAAACTCCTTTATTTCAGTGGTTTTTAGCTGCATCTGTAGTTTACCAATAGCAGATATTCCAATTATTTTGCCTTCAAAATATTGATTGTCAGAAGTATAATTATGCCATTCATTCAATTGATAAAGATGCTGCAAATAGGCTGCATCAATACTTTCCAGCTTATTGCCTTTTAGTTGTAAATACCGAGCTTCAATAAATTCAGTCAGTTTTTCAAGTACCTGCATCAGATCAAATTCTTTATTAGTGACCTGTGCAAGTGAAGTTGCATTGATATCAGCATTAAATGCTGTTTGATTAATATTGATTCCAATTCCAATAATTGAACTTTGAATAGTGTTTTCTCGTAATGTGTTTTCGATTAAGATACCTGCAATTTTCTTAGAACCAATATAGATATCATTCGGCCATTTTATCCTGATTTCGTGTGTTTTGTCTGATGGTTGAATTAGTTCTGCCATTAAGTCAGCAACTGCAAGTGATGTAATTTTATTAAGTGAAAACTGTCGGCCGGCTTGCAAAAATGAAGGATATAAGATAAAGCTGGAAGCCACGTTTTTGTTGGGTTCGGTCTCCCAGGTATTACCTCGCTGACCTCTACCATTTTGCTGATCAAAAGTGTAGATAAGTGTACCTTCTGCAGGTTTAATCTGGTCAAGCAATTGACTGGCATAACTGTTGGTAGAGTCTATTGACTTTAAGTGAATACAATTTTGGCCTACAAATAATGTTTTCATTGTTTAAATGCGAAAGATTTGACTATTTTTGTACCTTAAAATCATCAAAAACGTTGTGTAAAGAACGAAATAAAACTGAGAATTTCAATTAATGGCTATAAAGAAAACTATTTCTACAAAATCAAGCCCTGCATTAGCGGGGAAAGTTCCCGCAAAAAAGATTGCTGCAAAAAAATCTCCGGTTAAGAAAGCTGCTGCTCCTAAGAAAGTTGCGACTGCAAAAAAAGCAGTACCAACAAAAAAAGTTGCAGTTTCTAAAAAAGCGCTTGTTGCAAAAAAAGTTTCTGCTCCTAAGAAAACCGCTAAAAAAGAAGCTGGAAAGATCATCAAAAAGCTTCCTGCAAAACTATTGAAGACTAAAACGTCAGAAAATGGAA
>JAIOQD010000258.1 GCA_021413595.1 Bacteroidota bacterium
TTGAATCGGATGTTACCATTACTTCTCCAACTGTATAATCAATAGTACCCCAGGGGAAAGTTCCGGAACCACCTGTTGTGCCCAATACCTGGCGCATTGGTGGGACATTTTGCACCTGTGCTGTGGTAGTATGATACAAACCCAACATTAAAATGCACAGAAACAATAGTTTAAGTATTTTATCTATCATAATCATCTAAACTTTCCATAAATGTGTAAGCTAACATTGCATTTTACACCTTTATTTTATTTCTTATTTTTTAGAAATTTGTTTTCCTTTTTTATGATTAATCGAAAATACGAATTTGTTGGTTAAAGATATAGAATAATTACGAATTTGCAAATCTATGTTTTAAAAATTGCCTCCCATAAATTCGCGTACCCTAATTACTTTGCCGAATATTTTAAAATTCCTGTTGATTAAAAAAAAACAATAAACTGCCCCACTCCGCTTATTGTCAGAAGCTTACACCCCTTCGCTTAACTCTAACCAACGCAACGATTTTTCGTCAAGCTGAGCAATAATATTGCCTATCTGACCGGTCCATTTTACAATATCATCATGGTTATCGGTACTTGTATTGAGGTCTTCAGTAATTTTCGCTTTTTGAGCTTCAAGTTTCGCAATTTCTTTTTCTAACTCTTCGAATTCAAATTTTTCCTTAAAACTCAACTTTTTCTTTTGAGTGGTTGTTTTTGAAGTTGTATCGGCTGAGTATGAAACAGGCGCAGCGTCAATAGAAACAGACTTTGCAGCGGCTTGCTGTTGACTTGCTTTGGCATCCTTTCCTATTTTTTTCTCTTCCTGTTCTTTTTTCTCACGATATTCCGTATAATTTCCTGGAAAATCACGAACAACGCCCTCTCCTTCAAATACAAACAAATGGTCAACCATTTTATCCATAAAATAACGATCGTGCGTTACAACAAGCAAACAGCCCTGAAAACTGGTTAAAAAATCTTCCAATACACTAAGTGTAACTATATCCAAGTCGTTGGTGGGCTCATCCAGGATCAAAAAATTAGGATTTGTTATTAAAATGGTCATAAGATATAACCTACGTCTTTCGCCCCCACTTAACTTGGAAACAAAACCATACTGTACATCAGGGGGAAACAAAAATTTGGTAAGTAAGCCGGATGCGGAAAGCTTAGAACCGTCTGCCAAAGGAATAAATTCAGCAATATCCTTTACCACATCAATTACTCGTTTATCCTCATTGAGTTTTAAACCTTCTTGGGAGTAATATCCAAACACAATGGTTTCACCCGTTGAAATGCCTCCTGAATCTGGCGTTTCCAAACCCATTACCATATTCAAAAAAGTTGATTTCCCTACGCCATTTTTACCAATAACACCAATTTTCTCCCCTTTTTTGAAAATGTAAGAAAAATCGTTAATTATTTTTGTTTCGTTAAACGCTTTTTTGATCTTATTGAATTCTAATATTTTACCTCCAATGCGAGACATCTGAACACCCAGCACCAACTTTTCTTCTGTTTGCTTGCTGAAGGCTTTGTCTTTTACTTCGTAAAATGAATCTACTCTATATTTGGCTTTAGTACCACGAGCCCGGGGCATTTTACGCACCCACTCCAATTCTCTTTTATATAAATTTTTTGCTTTATCGATCTCACTGTTCTCCATCATCTCACGTTCCGCCTTTTTCTCAACAAAATATTGAAAATTGCCTCTATAATGGAAAAGTTTACCAGCATCTATCTCCACTATCTCAGTACAAACACTATCTAGGAAATACCGATCGTGCGTAACAAGCAGTAAGGTAAGATCCCGGGATACCAAATAATTTTCAAGCCATTCAATCATCTCTACATCTAAATGGTTAGTAGGCTCATCAAGTATCAACAAATGAGGCTCATCAATCAACACTTTGGCTAATGCAACACGTTTTTTCTGTCCACCGGAAAGGGTAGATATTTGTTTATCAAGAAAAGCAATTTTCAAACGTTGTAAAATTTCATGCACCTTCGCCTCAAAATCCCAGGCTTCTAACTTATCCATTTGCGCACTGCACAGTTCAAGCTGTTCAGACGTTTTATCATTATACTCTTTTTCGAATTCCGTTAAAGCAGTTTCATAATTGCGAACTGCATTCAGCATCGGATTGTCGGTGTTATAAATAGCTTCAATTACAGTGCTGTTCGCATCAAACAAAGGGTTTTGGTCAAGATAAGTAACTGTAATATCTTTTCGGAATGTAACCGAACCGCCATCTGAAATTTCTTTGCCGGTGATGATCTTAAGAAGTGTTGATTTTCCGGCACCATTTTTTGCGATCAATGCCATGCGTTGACCCTGATTAAGTCCGAAGCTAATTTTATCGAATAATACTTTTGATCCGTACGATTTTGAAACGGATTCTACAGATAGATAGTTCAATTTTGAAAATATTTAAGTAAATGAATTTTGTAAGGTTAAATTTAATGTCTTTACCCTTCGTCAAGCCCAATGCAGGCAATCTAAGGGAGAAATAAGAATGAACGAAATTGTATTACAATAACTATCAGGGTTATTAGGGCGTGCCCATTGGGCCGGGCTTTCCGCTTCAATCTTTCCCAAATAAAACAATTGGGAAAGGATTTTCGCTGCAATCCCTCACGCAAAATATCTAAAACCTAAAAGGCTAATCAATACACCTGAACATTTTTTTATATTCAGTTTCGTAAATTCGTTTTCTATTGGTCACCTTTAACCAATAAAAGCCCACAAAGGTACCTAAAATAGTGCATAAATACTACATGTTTGATACAGTTTTAAAGAAGTGGAGGGACAAACCTATCAAAATAAAATCAAGTAGGAGAAAAACAAAAATCATTCGGGATCTTTTTCTTTTGGAACAAAATTATAAGTAAAAGGGGGTTCAT
>JAIOQD010000259.1 GCA_021413595.1 Bacteroidota bacterium
CTTGGCCTAAAAAAGTTCCACCACCACCAAATCCTCCCGGAACCAACCCTCCAAAACCCGTATAACTATTGAATATTGTTGTTTGCGTACCATTAGGACAAGTAAGCACCATTTCTATATCTCCCAAAAATGAATGTTCCATTGTAACACACATTTGTTGTATATCTGAAGCACTTGTAATAGTTTGCCCTGTGTTAAAATCGCCAATTGCGATATTCGTAGTATAATTTGTACCCGACCCATCCGGCAAATAAGTAAGTCCTGCAAATACACCTCCTACTTCAAATGATGTTTGCGTTCCATTTACACCAATAGTATCGGTATTGGTAGCTCCACCAAGTATAACAGTTGATTCTCCCACACAAATGGTATCATCCAAAGCGCCTCCCATTTCTGCAAAGCTTGGAATTGTTGAAACCCGCACTTTACATTTAATTACCTGAATAAGATTAGAAGGATCTGTCATTCGTAATGTTACTAAATAGCCTGATCTATTAGGTGGCTTAAACCATACGGAATCATTTGTTGATGTTGATCCATCACTTATATTCCATAAATAAGTACAGTTATTATCATTCTGGACATATCCTGGAAATGTAGCCGGTGGTATGGGTGCAAAAGGAAATGTTCCTGTTGCAACTAATAAAATAGAATCCTCAAAACAAATATCGGCATAGCCTGTATCGGCAGGACTTAAAAAATCAGTACCCGAACCATTTAAAAACGCCTGAATATGTGGGTTAAAAGGTTGTGGAGGATTACCACAGGAGATGTTAGCTGCCCAACCGGTTCCAACAGTTGCTCCATCTGATACAAATTTAAAGGTTAAACAACCACTTGGATTGTTAAAACTTGCCGTAATAAAAAAACCATTTGGATGGGTAATACTGTTGTATGCTCCCAAAAGTGCAGCAGATGTGCTTGAACCATCATAAATATAAAGTGTATCCGTGGCATCCACATTCCATGAAAAACCAATGTTGGTAGCAAATGCAACAGAAATCTTACCACCATTCACCAGATCAGGGCAAATAGTAATCACCTCATTTTCATTATTACCATAATCCGCGACTGCATCTCCTGAATCAAAAAAATTCTGAACAGAACCATCGTTGAACAAAGGGCAGTTAATTGGATTCGAAGGTGCATTATCAGGGCCTGTTATTAAAATCTGGGCCTCTGATAAGTTAAAAATTGATATCACAAAAAACAAGGCGGGAATTAATTTCTTCATCATTACTAAATCATTTTTTTGTGGAGGCTACAAACTTTTCTTTTATTTGTTCTTCGGATATGATCACTAATAATCTGTTGCTACCTTCTATACGACAATACTGGTAGTCCTTTTCCAATGGAACATAGTGTAGATCGAAAATATTTATAGTATTCATATTCGGTATTTTTACTATCCCTTTTATTTCATGTGTATCAATTTTATCAATTGGCAGATCCATAACCTGATAGGCGTTTGCTACATAAAAATTCCAATACGCATAAGCAATAGGAGTTTTAACCTCCATTTCAACCAATTCCTCTTTCGTAAATTTTGATAGCAAACGCGGATCAAAACTTTTACTTTGAGCATTTAGCGAAAAGGCAAAAACTATAAAGATCATTGATAACAAACTATTTTTCATATTTATCAAACTGATTTAATTTAATTGAGTTGAAAGGTAAATGTAAAACATTTATTTAAAACCTGCAATTCAGATGTTTCTTTTGACTGAAAGGTTGCATTATAATACAATTAAACAATTTGACAATCTAGCAGTAGGCAATTAAAATTAGGGCAATTGGTATATAAATTGCAATTTAATAATTTGACAATTTATCAGTTGGCAATTAAAGTAGAGCAACTGTTATATAAAATGTGTAAAATTGTTGAATTGTAAAATTGCAAAATTGTAAAATGACAAGCCTTTTATCCTCCGAATACAAAATCAATTACCGAAAAACATTCGTTCTTGCCTTACCTTTAATGTTGAGCCAGTTAGGTCATATTATGGTAGGTGTGGTAGACACGGCAATGGTAGGGCAAATTGGCACCATACCTCAAGCCGCAGTGGCATTGGCAAATAGTCTATACTATTTAGTTTTGGTTTTTGGTTTGGGGATATCTTACGGTATTACCCCAATGGTGGCTGCTGCCGACAGCACTAAAAATTATTCAGAAAATGCTGCCTTATTGAAGCATGGTATCATTATCAATACTGCTATTGGCGTAATTTTATTTTTGTTGTTACTTGTGATATCTCCTGTTTTGAACCTATTCAATCAAAAACAGGAAGTGGTGGACATGGCCATTCCTTTTTTAAATGTAATGATGCTGGGCATGATACCCTTATGTATTTTTTCTGGATTCAAGCAATTCACCGAATGGCTTTCCTATACAGGCATAGCAATGATAATTACTGTAGGCGCCAACCTGATGAATGTTTTACTTAATTATTTAATGATATTCGGCCATTGGGGCTTTCCTGAAATGGGCCTGATGGGTTCGTGCTGGGCAAGCTTTATTTCGCGTGTAGCAATGGCTTTAGTGATGTTCCTGTACGTTTATTACAACAAACCGTTTAAAGTATATTGGCAGAATTTTAATTTCAAAAACATCTCTATCCCTTTAACAAAAAAAATATTGGGTTTAGGTATTCCTTCGGGCTTGCAATGGGCATTTGAAGTAGGTGCTTTTAGTTTTGCTGTAATTATGATCGGCTGGATCAGCCCGGCAGCACTTGCTGCACATCAAGTAGCCCTTTCCATTGCAGCAGTTACCTACATGATGGCGAGCGGTTTATCTGCTGCTGCATCGGTACGTGTTGGAAATCAATTGGGGTTAAAAAGCCGTGAAGGCGTTCGTGTTGCTGGTTTCTCAGCATTTGCAATGGTATTGGTATTTATGAGTATTACAGCTATTTGCCTGGTGGTATTTCGCGAAGTATTGCCGATCTTTTTTAATAAAGAAATTGAGGTAATTTCTATCACCTCTTCCTTATTGATAATTGCTGCATTCTTTCAACTGAGCGATGGTGTGCAGGTAGTTGGTTTAGGTGCTTTGCGCGGAATTAAGGATGTAAGGATACCTACCGTTATAACCCTTATTGCTTATTGGGGGATAGGTTTGCCCATGAGTTATGTATTTGGCTTTGTATGGGATCTTGGTGTATTGGGTGTGTGGTATGGCTTATCATTAGGGCTCACCATAGCCGCAGTACTTTTGTTTTTGAGATTTAATTATGTGAGTAAAAGAATATAATTAATGGCTTATCTTCTGCCATCTGGGGGAAGCGCGAGATTTTTGTTTTATTAATGATATTTCCAATGATCGACAAGATCCCTCTTCCGCAAAAAACGGAATCGGGATGACATCACCTCTAAAAAATGACCTATTCCTCTTTCATCCCGAGCCTTTGCGAGGGATCTTGTTATTATCAAACTGAATGCTATAGTTCGAGGTACTTTGCGTTAGGGTATCAAGCCCTTGTTTTAAAGCATTTTATACTCTTAGTGATATCCATCAAGAGAAGAAAATAAAATTAATACGAGAAAATTGTATCTTTGATGGCAAAAAACACGTACAAGGAAATTTCACTAATTAAACCTTAAACAAAAATAAATGAAAAAAATTACTGTCTTATTAGTACTTTTCTTTTCTTTTTATTCTATTGAAAAAAGTGTAGCACAATGCCCCGGCTGCCTCATCGACAATACCCTCACAACCCCTGGTATCTATCCTAATAATTTACCAAACGGTACCCAGGGACAGGCA
>JAIOQD010000260.1 GCA_021413595.1 Bacteroidota bacterium
TCGAATCTTAAAATAAAAAAGGAAAGATCAATTCTTAGTCCTATTCCTGCACCAACAGCGATTTCAGTATAGAATTTTGATCTTGAAAATGGTTGAGAAGTATTTGAAGGGTTTGATTTTAATAACCAGATGTTTCCGGCATCTGCAAATAAAGCACCTTTTAAAAAACGGAATATATTAAAACGATATTCCGCATTGGATTCAAGTTTAACGTCACCACCTAATTGTAAAAAGCCTTTAAAATCTGTGTCCTGATGAAAAATTCCAGGACCAACAGAATTGATATGGAATGCTCTGATACTGTTAGGTCCACCACTGAAAAATTGTTTGGTATAAGGTAAAATAGAAGAGTTACCATAGGGCTTTCCTAATCCCGCAAAAATTCTTAGGGCTATTTTGTTTTTATTTGGGAAGTTAAAATAAGCCCGGCTGTCTATACTTAACTTAGCAAATTGTGAATAGACTGAACCAACTACTTTTAAAGGATCTTGGGAAGATACTTTTTCTCCTATAATTGATTGAACTAATGAAAAGGAATTTCCGGCAACTTCAGCTGCTAAATGTAAAAAATATTGTATTTTTTTTTCTGCTTCAACTTGTTCATTATAGATATATGAATAAGTCCCCCCTGCTATAAATTGCTCTTCATAACTTTTCTTTAGGAAAGGGTTGGAGGCAAGTAATTCTGTGAAAACTTCAGATTTGTTGAGAATAGAAGTATAACTAATACTTATTGGATTTAATTCGTGACCTTTTCTGAGATCTTCTTTCCATTTAAAACCATAAATGAATTGAAAAGTACGCATATCAAAATAGTTGACTCTTTTCAGATAATTATACGAAAGTGAAAAACGTGTTTTAGGGATGTACATGCTACTTGTCTGCTTTATTTTAAAGGGTGTAAGAAAACCGGGAACATACAACTCAACTTGCGGGTTTAAGGAAAAGGAATATAAATTTTTATTTTTCCCACTAAATTGTGCCTCATAGGACCCAGCCAAATTTAGGTTTAACAATTCCGCTCCTTTAAAGGTGTTTCTATTTAAATAACTGAAATTTATACGTGGTCCAGTATAATTATTTGATTTTGAAACAAGGTCTACCTCTGTTCTGAGGGTATGATTAGGCATGGGTGTCAATAAAATAGTTACATCAAGAAATCCTGGAGCAACAGTATCGCTTTCGGTAAACTTTACCTGAACGAATTTGAAATTACCCATTGACATCAATCGATTAAGTGTGATGTTGTGATTTTTGCGAGAGTAGATCTCACGTTTTTTTAAGTTGACAGACAGTAGAATTACTTTTGGTCTGATCTTCATCTCCTCTTTTTTTCCGATGAACACATTGCCTTCAAAATTTAAGGTGTCCTTATTTTTCCGGTTATTTTCACCATTTAAAGAATATTCCGGATCAATATAAACGTTATTTATACGATAAACAGTTAAGGCAATGGGGGGAATACTATCTTTTAAAATAAGTTTGATCGTTACATTGCGATCTACTTCCGAAGTATCTGCTTTAAAAAGTAAATAATCCGGGTTGAAATAGAAGTAGCCGTTATTTTTTAATAGGACATCAATCCTTAATCGTTCGTTTTTTAGTTTATCAAGATTGTAATCTTCGCCTGGTTTAATTAATGATTTTTCTTTTTCTGTTAGAATCAAGTTCGTTAAACTATCGTCATTTATCGCATAAATAAGGCTTTTAAAAGTGAATGGTTGATGAATGTGACTTATGTAGATAACTTTTGAAGTACGTTTTCCGTCAACTATTTTAAATTCAGTAAAACTTTTAAAAACACCATTATTGTAAAGTTTAGCATCTATGATCGCGGATGTAACGCTGGGTTTAATACTGCTCATCAATACTGGTGCCTCTCCGTTTTTTTTAAGCCATTTTTTAAATTTAGTTTTTGGCTCTTCTCCGGCTGCCATATATCTCCATAATTTTGGACGCATACCCAGTACAGTTTTATTGGGTTTTGGTCGTAATGCAATTTCAACGGCTGCGTTAAGGTGTCGTTTTGTTTTCTTTTTTATAATGTATGTAGTTTCAAATTGTGTTTTGGCACCAGTGTATAGCTTTTCCCCAATAGGCAAATGCCTTGTGCCACTGCATGCACCCAATAACAAAGTAATAAGGATCAGGTAATATTTATTTATGATTGATCGTGTCATTGTTGTTTATTTTTTTCGATGAATCAATTTGCATTTTTGGTGAACGAAAGAATTCTTTCCATTTATTAAAATCCCGAACGTATAAAACTCCTGCACCGGTTTCTACCAATTGACCTTCTATAGCGCCTTCATATTGATTATGTCTGAAACCTTTCAGTCGATAACGGCCATCTTTCGTCATTTTGTATTCCAAAGTAACATCACTTGTAATGTCACTTGCTGAGTTTTGTTTCGCACTGGCCCCTTCCACATCCACAACTCCCCCAACTTGTACCGTTAACCGTTCATCGAATAGTTGCTTCTTAATGCCTATGTCCACTTGCGTTCGTCCTTCCGCTTCTCCGGTTTGATAATCATCATACGATTGAACATCAAAATTTAATTCTACCCCCGGTACCACTTTAGAACTCAATTGGTTTAATTGAGCGGATAAGAATTTACCTACTGTTGTACGGGCTGCAGTGGACACTCCATTTGTTTCTGTTTGTAAAGGGTTTTCCTGAACAAACCTACCTAGTACCAATAAAGCAAACACCTG
>JAIOQD010000261.1 GCA_021413595.1 Bacteroidota bacterium
CAGAGCCACAATAGTGTCGTTAATTATAAGTGAAGTATTCAATTTTAGATGAGCTTACAATGTTTGTTACTATATCCTTGTTCGGTAAAAATTGAAATATGTATTTTTATATGTTATAATAATACAAAAAAATTGAAACACTAAAGCAAAGAAATGCTGAAAAATATTAAAAATATTAAAATGCTTTGTAATACCCACTTAAAACTTTACTTTAGCAAACTCAAAAAAACAAGTGTCATTAAATTATTTAATCACCAATTCTAAAATTCAACAATTCCAAATATGAGTGTATTAGTAAATAAACAATCAAGAGTAATTGTACAAGGTTTCACGGGAACTGAAGGCACATTTCATGCTGGCCAAATGATAGAATACGGCACCAACGTTGTTGGTGGAGTTACACCAGGCAAGGGAGGTTTGCAGCATTTGGAGCGCCCTATATTTAATACTGTGAAAGAAGCAGTAGATAAAGCAGGTGCAGATGTTTCTATAATTTTTGTACCTCCAGCTTTTGCTGCCGATGCAATAATGGAAGCTGCTGAAGCTGGCATTAAAGTAATCATTTGTATTACAGAAGGCATTCCAATTAGAGATATGATTGCTGTAAAGGAATATTTAAAAGGTAGAGATTGTCGCCTAATTGGACCTAACTGTCCGGGTGTTATTTCAGCTGACGAAGCAAAAGTAGGTATTATGCCGGGTTTTGTTTTCAAAAAAGGCACAATAGGTATTGTCTCTAAATCAGGAACATTAACGTATGAAGCATCTGACCAAACTGTGAAAGCAGGCTTAGGGATTACCACTGCTATCGGTATTGGTGGAGATCCAATAATTGGGACGACCACGAAAGAGGCTGTTGAATTATTAATGAACGATCCGGATACACATGGAATTATAATGATTGGAGAAATTGGTGGAAACCTGGAAGCTGATGCGGCACGACATGCAGGTGCTATTGTTGGTGGTGACGATGATACTGCCGAAGCAAAAAAGAAAATCTTACGTGCTTGCGGAATCATTGTTGTTGACTCCCCTGCTGATATCGGAACAGCAATGGCAAAAGCTATTGCAGACGAAACAAGAAAAGAAAGTCCACATCATCATGCAAACAGAGTTGATTAATATCACCTGTACTTGGCTACGTGCTAAAAAAAATTACATTTTTTAACAATAATTTAAAGGCTGTGTAAGAAAATACACAGCCTTTTATATACTATTTCATAGGCTTTTCCTTTATCTTTGATAAGCCATAAAATAGTTTAAAACTGAAAAATCAATTAAAATTATTATGAAATTACTAGAGGGTAAAACTGCTTTAATTACAGGTGCTTCACGAGGTATTGGACGTGGCATTGCTATGAAATTTGCTGAACATGGTGCTAATATTGCTTTCACCTATTTATCATCCATCGAAAAAGGACTGGCACTTGAAAAAGAGCTGGAGGCTTTTGGTATAAAAGCTAAAGGTTATCAATCGGATGCTGCTGATTTTAAGGCTGCCGAAGAATTGGTAAATGCTGTAATTTCCGATTTTGGCACTGTTGATGTCCTAGTGAATAATGCCGGTATTACAAGGGATACATTACTAATGCGCATGAGCGAACAACAATGGGATGAAGTAATGAATGCCAATTTAAAATCAGTATTTAATTTAACTAAGGCCATCACAAAACCAATGCTTAAGCAGCGTAAAGGTTCAATCATTAATATGAGTTCGGTAGTTGGTATAAAAGGTAATGCAGGACAATCAAATTACGCAGCATCAAAAGCTGGTATTATTGGTTTCACAAAATCTATTGCATTGGAATTAGGTTCACGCAATATCCGCAGTAATGCAATTGCTCCAGGTTTTATTGAAACGGAAATGACTGCCGCTCTTGATCCAAAGGTTGTGGAAGGATGGAGAGAATCAATTCCATTGAAACGTGGCGGAACGGCTGATGATGTTGCTAATGCAACCGTATTTTTAGCTTCCGACATGAGCACCTACATTACAGGGCAAGTAATTAATGTTTGTGGTGGGATGCTAACGTAGGGGTACAAATAAAGAATAATTACGAATTTACGAATCTGAGTATAGTGGGACGCTGATTGTATGCTCAGGAAGATAAAAAATTATTTGCATTATTTTTCGATTTCCCGGGAAAAGTCTTTACCAAGGATTTCTTTGGAGTACACAAAATATTAATTAATGAATATAGTAACAGAATACCCATTATGGTTCATACTATTCTGCATTGTTGCAGGTATTATTTACACGGGTATTTTATATTATCGTGATAAAAAATTAAACGAACTATCTGTTTGGATGGTGCGGCTGATGGCTGCTTTCCGTTTTTCTGTTGTTACCATTCTTTCCTTCTTATTACTTTCTCCATTATTAAAAACAATAAATCGTGAGGTTGAAAAACCTGTTATTATTGTAGCTCAGGATAATTCAGAATCGTTGATCGCAGGTAAAGATTCTGCTTTTTATAAAAAAGAATACAAACAAAATTTGCAAAAACTAATTGATGAATTAGATGATAAATACGAAGTACGATTATATTCATTTGCTGATAAAGTAAAGGAAGTAAATGTAGCGGATTCATTAACGCTTAATGAAAAACAAACTGATATTTCTGAGTTATTCAACGAAATTGAAACACGCTATAGTAACCGAAACATAGGCGCATTGATCCTTGCAAGTGATGGATTGTATAATAAAGGAGCCCACCCGCTTTATTCTTCCGAAAAAGTAAAAGTACCGGTTTATACTGTTGCCTTAGGGGATACCACCGTAAAAAAAGATATTGTTCTTTTAAAAATAGAGCACAACCGCTTGGCGTATTTAGGAAATAAATTCCCTATGGAGATAATTGTAAATGCCAAACAATTAAAAGGAAAAACAACAACTCTAACTATCAAAAAAGGGGAAGCAACACTTTTCAGTCAAACAATTAATTTTAATTCGGACGCTTTTACTACCACCATTCCTGTTTTATTAGAAGCGAAAGAAACGGGGTTGCAACGCTATACCATAAGTTTGTCTTCACTTTCGGAAGAAGCAAGTACGATTAACAATGTTCGTGATATTTTTATTGATGTATTGGATGCAAGACAAAAAGTATTAATTCTGGCCGATGCTCCTCACCCCGATATCGCTGCAATAAAAGAATCATTAGAAGGAAACCAAAATTATGAAGTAGAAAGTTATACACTTGATAATTTCGATAAACCTTTAAAAAAATACAATCTTGTAATTCTTCATCAATTACCAAATTCAAAGAACCTTGCTGCAAAAATCATAAATGAAATAAATGCATCCAATATCCCTGTATGGGCTTTTTCCGGTGTTTCTACTATCTTAAAAAGCGATCTAACAATAGCATCCAACGCACAAAGAACAAATGAATGTGAAGTTGTATTAGAACAAAATTTCCCTTTATTTACCATCAGCGAAAACTTAAGTAAAGCTGTTAGAAGTTTTCCTGCATTAGTTTGCCCTTATGGTACTTATCCAAACGAAAACAGCAGCAATGTATTATTTTATCAGCGTATTGGGATAGTAGATACTAAAACACCTTTGTTATTTTTTAATACTTCAGGCGAAAACAAAACTGCAATACTGTCGGGTGAGGGTATATGGAAATGGCGCTTACAAGATTTTGCTTCGAATGGTAACCATATTTTATTTGATGAGTTGATCTCAAAAACGGTTCAATACCTGTCAGTGAAAGTAGATAAAAGTTTTTTTAAAATTACAGGGAAAAATAATTTTCTCGAAAACGAGCCAATTGAACTGGAAGCCGAAGTATATAACGAAAGTTATGAATTAATAAATGAACCGGAAGTAAGTATAACAATCAGTAACGCAGAGAATAAAAAATTTCTTTATACGTTTAGTAAAACCAATAATGGCTATCGTTTAAATGCAGGAATGATGCCTACCGGTGAATATAAATTTGAAGCAAAAGTTAAAGTAGGCGAAAAAATTTACCTGCAGAATGGCGAGTTTAGCGTAAGCGCATTGCAGGTTGAATTAACAAATACAATTGCTGATCATCAATTGCTTTACAGCATTGCTAAAAAGCATGATGGCGAAATGGT
>JAIOQD010000262.1 GCA_021413595.1 Bacteroidota bacterium
CCCTGCATCCGTTTGGATAGGTAAGTGTAACAGAATATGTTACAGTAGTCGTAGGACTGGCAAACGGATTATAAATAGCAGGATTGCTCAAACCGGAAGCAGATGTCCAATTATACGTATATCCGGGTCCGTTAGGAGCAACGTCCAATGTAGTACCTGAACCAAAACAAATTGAGTCGCTTTGGCTGGATACTGTAATTGAATAGTGAAAGGGGTCAAACAGAAAGGGTGTACTGATAATAGTTAATCCACTTAAGGTATCTCCCGGCAAACCATCCTGAGAACCGCCTCCATGAATACCTCTAAGACCTTTACTTACATTGAAAGACACGTTAGCTGGCAATGTAGTTTTACTCCAAACACATCCTCCCCCTCCACCTCCCGAAGCGCCTTGTAAATAACAGGTTGGAAAAGCGCCATCCCCTCCTATCACATTCACATTTAAAATTCCGGTAAAATTATCTACATCAAGTAAAACGGTTCCTCCTCCACCGCCACCACCCGTGCCATCGCAGCCTCCTGTTAAAACATCAAAAGTGCTGGCATCAATAGTATATCCATTTCCAATTATGGTATTTGCTCTTATAATTATAATACCACCACCGTTGGTTCCAGGTGTTGCCTGAAGATTATTTTGTTGACCACCACCACCACCGCCACCTAAAAAGACTTTGTTTAATATATTGTTATAAGACAATTGTTGGCCACCTCTACCACCTATATCCATAACAGGGCATCCCTCCCATGAATTTCCTCCATTTCCACCAGCACCAAAATTTGCACCTCCACCTCCTCCGGCATTAACATTGTTACCACCACCGCCACCATTGGCGCGCTTTCCCATACCATTGAGCTTTGATGCACTAAGAATGGAAACTCCCTCTCCTTTTTCAGCACCAAAATAGGAGGTGGATGGATAAAAATAATCGAAACTGCCCGGACAATTATAACCAGTAGGTGAAACGTTCCCTAAAGCAAACCCTTTACCCTTGGCATCAATGTTATTATTAATGGTTATTATTCCACTGCATTCAATTGCAATAACGCCTCCAACACTGCCGTTCCAAACAGGACAAGTTATGGGGGATGTTACAGTTGCGTGTACAAATTTGGGTACTCTGATAAGTTGAACTGCACTTGCAACATCGTAAAATCGTTGTAAAGTATCCGTTAAATAAATTGTATTTCCTGTGATACCTGATATATGTGAAAATTCGTAATTACCGCAATTATTGAGAGTCAAAATATCTCCAAAACTAGCGGTATTACTTGTATCTACAGCTGCGCCTTTCATTTGAATAATCAGCACCCTATTGCCAACAGCAAAAGCTGAAGGATCAGTAACTTCTATACTGCAACTCGAAACCAATGTTACAGGTGTGTAGGAGTTAACTGTTCCTGATAAACTATTGATGGTTTGTGAAAAAACAGGAGATAAACAAGATAAAAAAAGCAGAACCCTGAAACAATTTTTTTTTTGTAACAAAAACCAAAGAACATTTCGAAAAATTAATTTTAAAATTGACATTTTTCTATTTGTTGGTTACGGACAAGATCTTTGCAAATTAACCGGTTACGGATAAACTAATCATTACGAATTTACGAAATTGTGCGTTAAAAAACAACAATACAGATTCGTAAATTCATTTTTCTATTCGTAATCCGGGAACTAATAAACAATAACCTTTTTAACTGTTTCAATATTCGAATTACTAATACTTATCAGGTAAATTCCTTTTCCATATTTTGTAAGATCCATTTGTTTTGAATAAGTGCCACTAAAATCTGTTAACGTTTCCTGATAAATCAAGGCCCCCAATGCATTTAACAAGGTTAGTTTATATGTGGATTTTAATATAACACTGAATGAAACATTAAAATTTCCATCATTCGGATTTGGATAAACAGTAAAGAAATCGTTGGTGCCGATTGCATCAATTCCGGTGTTATTAACATTAATACTATTTGAAGAACAAGTACTTCCACCTGCAATAACAGTAAAATCACCATTTTGTGTTGGAGTATATGTTTGACTTGTTGCTCCTATAATTGGTTGGCCGTTCCAATACCACTGATAAGAAGAGGCTGTGCTGGATGATAGAACAGCTCCATTTTGAGTAATTACAGGTGTAGGGCTTACTGTAATTGTATATGTAGAAGGAATTCCAGTGCAACTGCCATTAATAGAAGGTGTTACCGCTACAGTTGCCACAATAGCTGCATTTGTTGAGTTAACAGCAGTAAAGGCAGGAACACTCCCTGTTCCACTTGCAGCTAAACCAATGGCTGTATTGGAGTTTGTCCAAACATAGGTTGCACCTGCAGGGGTGCTTGAAAAACTACTTGCACCTATATCTCCTCCACACACGTTTTTGTTGGAAACAAAATTTATTTGCGGTGTTGAAGTAATTGCTATTGTTATTCCGGTACTTGCTATTGTAGCAGGATTTGCACATACTTCGTTAGATGTCATCACGCAGGTCACCACTTGCCCGTCAGTTAATGTGGTAGTTATGTATCCTATACTGTCTGTTCCTACATTAACTCCATTTACTTTCCATTGATAAACCGGTGTGGTTCCACCATTAGTAGAAGTGGCAGTGAATGTAAATGATTGACCACCGCAGGCAGGGTTTGTCCCTGAAGTTAAAGCCGTTGTAATGGTTGGGGCAATGGCACCGTTTGTTGTTATTGTTATTGGACTGGACGTGGCTGTAGTTGGGCTGGCACAACTTAAGTTGGATGTCATTTCACATGTTACAACTTGCCCGTTTGTTAATGATGAAGAAGTGTATGTTGCACCAGTTGCCACATTCACTCCGTCCAATTTCCACTGGTACAAGGGTGCTGTTCCGCCACTGGTTGGTGTTGCTGTGAATGTAATGGCTGCACCGGCACAAGTTGGATTTGAACCAGAGGTAACCGCAGTTGTTACAGTTGGTACAATTCCAGTCGTTAATGATATTACAACAGCATTTGAAGTGAAAGCCCCTCCTGAGGTCATGATACAGGTTACCGATTCATTGGTTAATGTGGTTGTGGTATAGGTAATCCCGGTTTCTAAACTAACTGGCGCACCATTCAAATACCATTGGTAAGTTGGGCTTGTTCCACCATTAACAGGTGTTGCAGTAAATGTGATGGATTGACCTGTGCAGGTTGGATTAGATCCACCAGTTACCGCTATTGAAACGGATATTCCCGAACAACCGCAGGCAGCAAGATTACTGGTTGTAACTAATGAACTTCTAAGGGTGTTGAGTGTAGCAGTGGTACGTGTTGATTGCCCCGCAGTAAACATATTGGTACAGGCATCAGAAGAATAATCCATATAATTATGCTGATAGTCGAGAGCTGTTGAACCTGATGAACAGCTATTTGCAGTACCATCTGCAACGCAATTGCTTTGAGAACGCATGTGCGGTGGAATGTCGCAAACAAGATCCCCTTCTATAGCGCACTGCCCTGGAGTATTAGGAGGGCAAGTGGAACCAGTTCCATCGCCTTTGAATGTATGAAACAGATTAAGTGCATGTCCCATTTCGTGAATCATGGTCATATTCAAATTAGTATATGATTTTAAGTTATAACCAAGCGACCCACCCGGATCAAAACCAAAAGAATTGTATAG
>JAIOQD010000163.1 GCA_021413595.1 Bacteroidota bacterium
CAGATAATACTATTGCGATACAATTAAACCCTGATTATAGTGCTGCTTATTTTAATCGTTCTGTAATCAATAAAGCTTCAGGAAACTTTAAGGAGGCTCTGAATGATGCGTTAAAAGCACAAAGCTTAGGATATGCAGTAGATACGGGCTACCTGAACGAATTAAAAAACAAACAGCGTTAGTTTATCTTAAACGATTGAGGGGATAATTAATTATCCCAAATTACTCCTCAATGCCAATATTCATCAAGGCATCACCTTGGTTGATCACTGGCTGATTATTAATTCCTATAATATAGCCATCGTGCTGAGCAACTAACTTTTCCTGATGTTCACCAAAAGGATCGCAGATCATTCCTATTATCTCTCCTTTTATAATATGCGCACCATTGGTTTTCGAGGTATGAAATAAACCCGATGTTCTTGCACGTATCCATGTGGATCTTTCCAATAAAACTGTTGGATTTTTTGGTAAATCAATGCTGAGCATCTTCAAATGTTTCATTAATCGTATGCAACCATTCATCCCTTCATTGATAGATAAATAATCGAAACGTGAAGATTCACCACCTTCAAAAACAAGAATTGATTTCCCTTTTTTTGCAGCCTCCTTACGCAATGTATTATCCCGGAAAGGCGCATTTAAAATAAGTGTAGGTGAAAACTTTTTAGCTAATTCCAAATTTATTTTATTAGTAAAAACACATCGTAATTGCGGGTAGTTATTGATCTTTGCACCGCCTGTATGAAAGTCAATCCCAAAATCAATTTGTGGAATAATCTCATTCATTAGGTCAAATGCGATCCTACTTCCAAGTGAACCACTTTTTTTTCCCGGAAAACAACGGTTCAGATCCCTTCCATCAGGCAAATCGCGCGAACCGGATAAAAATGCAATGATATTTATAACAGGAATTGCAATAATGCTTCCGCATAAAGGTTTTTTAATATCATCACGAGTGATCAACCTACGAACGATTTCAATCCCATTAATTTCATCACCATGCATTCCTGCAAGCATCAATAATGTTGGTCCAGGATTTTTAGAACGAAAAACATAAACAGGAATTTCAATTACCGTTTTAGTCGGTAGTTGGTACCAATTCAAACTAATCTGGGCATTATTCCCCGGCTTAATATCCACACCATTTATACGTATGTTTTTGTTTGAGTAAGGCATTTTAATAAAATTTCGGACTTTGTTTTTTCTGTTAGACAGTGATATATTGCAGCAATTAATTTTATAAATCAAAATTCATTTGAACGTTCTCCTCTCTAAAAAAAGAAAGGAGACGAGATTTCCGCTATAATCCTTTCCGAAAAAAAATGGGATTTCCGCGGAATGCATCCAGTGGGCTTGTCGAGCAATCCCTAAAGCAAATTAACAATATGATTTCAACACAGATTCGTAAATTGGTATGTCACCCAGAACCTGTCGAAGGGCGCTATTAGTAACGTTATGGTTCATGATTAAATTCATTTCGTTCAATGTATTCAATAATTTTCCCTGCAATATCAACACCGGTAGCACCTTCAATCCCTTCCAAGCCTGGGGAAGAATTTACTTCCATAACTAATGGACCACGAGATGATTGTAACATATCAACTCCTGCAATGGACAATCCTAATTTTTTTGCAGCCTTTATGGCTGTTTCACGTTCTTCCTTTGTAAGTTCAATAACATTTGCACTTCCCCCACGATGTAAATTACTTCTGAACTCCCCTGGAAGTCCCTGTCGTTTCATAGCACCTACAATTTTCCCATCCACAATAAATGCTCTGATATCCGCTCCTCCTGCCTCTTTAATAAACTCCT
>JAIOQD010000053.1 GCA_021413595.1 Bacteroidota bacterium
ACTGTAAGCGACATCGCCTGTTCATTTAATGCAATTAAATTAGCAGATGCAGCATTTATTTCACGATTGATATTTGGCGGCAAAACATAATTTACCGGTTGTTTACTTCCATCCACTTCAATGCTCACAGCGGAAACATCAAACTGAGTAGTGGCCTCATCATTTGGAACATAAATACCGGGCTGCAATAGATCAAATCCATATTTCCGCCATTCGCCACGTACTAATTCTAATCGTGCGAAACGTAAAATAATTGGCTTATCCACATTTTTATAGAACATACGAATAAAACGGATGGATTGGAAATTTTCAATTGAACCAACTCTTTTTTCCGGTGTTTTAATTGGGATCCTAAATTGATACCAGGTAATGGGTTTTGCCGTTCCGTCTTTAATATTTTGCCCAGAAGTAGAGAACACATTTGTAATATAATTAGTACCAACCCCTGAAGCAAAATCGCCTGGTTTTAAACTGATGTGATATTGGAAATAACTTTCTACAGTACTCAAGTTATTATCGCGGTTGATGTCCTCAACATTGGGTGTTAAAGAAGCTGATGTAGGATAGCTTTCAGGTGATTGCTCCGTGGTACGTGAATTACTTTCCATACCATTGAATTTTTTATATCGCTCCACTGTTTTTATCCCCAAGTTATCATAATCAGTTCCTCTGAAATAATGAAAATCATCATTGGAAGGGTCGGCAGCAATTGCAGCAGCTGCAGCAGGTGTAACAATACCTGTTAAGGAATTTAAATAATTACCAAAAAAACTCTGTTCTGTAATGCTTGTAGAAGCACCTACCCCATCTAAACCAACATCCTGAAAAGGGCGCTCAACCGGATCGTTATTAAATGTATTTAAAAGTGGCTGTACAGCCGGCACAAGCCCCCAGGCTGTGGTAACAGTAGTGGAAGGATTAATTGTGGTTGGCAACCCATTTTCAGCACTTTTGTAATTATCACGTAAAATATCTTCTGAAACGTTACCAATGTTAAAATACAATTCACCAGTTGTACTTGGTGCAGGATTATCCGCATTAAAAGGATCCATTACCCAAAACTGTATGTATTCCACATTGGCGGTT
This sequence comes from Bacteroidota bacterium, assembly GCA_021413595.1. Lineage (GTDB taxonomy): Bacteria > Bacteroidota > Bacteroidia > 2-12-FULL-35-15 > 2-12-FULL-35-15 > 2-12-FULL-35-15. Next base: position 1,087 of record JAIOQD010000053.1, read on the forward strand.
TCAAAATCATTGGTTTGGATCGACCGCATTATGCCTCCCCACCTAGTTTCGGGATTGTTCAAATTCCCATTTGCATCCAAACCAGCCGATATCCCGGGGAGAGGAGCCGCATCATAGTTATATGGTCCTCGTTCATCAGGATAATAGGCCATATCTAAGGTTGCTATATTGGGAGGGATACCATTTGGAATAGGTTTATTTGGAAAAACCTCCGTTTCAGGCACTTCACGAGCAAAGTTGTTTGACATGTCGGCATCAGTAATGCCACTTGGAGTCAAGTTTGTGGTTTGTCGCAAAAACAATGGATCAATAACATACCATGCCAGCTTAGCACGATTGTACCCATTTGGTAGGCTGTCCGCAAGATTTCCTTCCGGAAATAATGCCGATTGGCCCTGAGGAGTACTTGCAAGTGTCCATGAACTTTGTGAGCGGAGATCAATGGTTGACTGGCTTCCTTCAAAATCATCAATGTATGAATTACCTTTTTTACCAATTGCTTTACTGTGGCCGGGAATAAGGTATGCGTATTCAGCAGCAGCAGTAATTGTACTCATTTCTTTGGTTTCAATAAAAGGAATTTTATCTACCCAGCGAGTTAGAAAAGGGGCTTCTGTTCTGTAATTTCCATCCAAGCCCACTATAGTATTTTTGATGGCCTCATCACCAATGTTTACCTTTTGTGTTAAAGGTCGTTCTGTTAAATTCATAACAGTTCCGCCTATATTAAAATCTTTATTAATTCTATAGTCAAGGTGGGCTGCCATCAATGTTTTTTGCTGAATGGCAAACAATGCATTACTCTCCAAAGCTATTTTAATAGGAGTTCCTGAATTTAAAATCCCATCATTAATAATTTTAACTCGCCCTAAGGTATAATCAACCGTATAATCAACATTCTCAGTTAGCTTAACACCACCCGCAGTAACGGTTACCGAACCTTGCGGAACATTTGGCGCACCCAATGAAATATCAGAGCTGGAGGAGGATTGATACTGTCCTCTTAATTTAAAACGGTTGAGTTGAGGGAATTGCTGAGCAACTATTCTTGTAGAGTCATATAACTGATCGAATACATAACTGTTTGCTACGGTGCCGGGAGGAACAAATTTGGAACGTAAATAGTCTCCAAAGGGTTCTACAACAGGGAAGATCACACGTCCATTACTAGCATTGATAGTTACTCCATCAATAAAATCAAAAACCCCATCTGCTAACTGATCGTTCTGCTGATTGAGACGGTCTAAACTCAATACCTGAAGAAGGGTTCTTCCTTTGATAAGCGTTTCAGAGCCTGAAACAGGCAAATAATTGATATCTGTACCGGTTTGTAAGTTATTGTAAAGTACATTTAATTTAAAATCCTGCGGATTAATTTGATACGCACCAATTGAATATACATTCTTCATCATCAAATTCCACATTGGATGTTTGGTGTTGGTTGCAGTACTTTTCAGCATCTTTGTATATAATGCTTTGGGAGCGCTTATTCCACCATCCGAAAACTCCCCTACCTGATAAACCTGCCCATTAACTGTATATTGGTAGGCAACAGAAAGAGCCTGATCCGGGTTTAATTGTTGATTTAAAGATACAAAACCCAACCTTGAATTTAAGGTATATTCAGATGGTTGTAATTTCCTAGCAGAGGCCGTTAATTCGTAGTTTATTGTTTGTTTAAGGGTATTCCCTGAAAGCGTATTAAGTTTAGAAACAGTAGTATTGATTGTTCTAACAACAGAATCTCCCGAAAGGTTACCATACAGATTATTTTGTCCGTTAAAGGGTAAAATTCCCGGATCAATATCACTCAGATAAGTTTGATCTGCAGGTATATGAGCTGCATCTTCAGCTAATTCAGAGAATGAAACAATGCTTCGGATATCATTAGTAGAATTATTGGTGTTGGAGATCCAAACTTCAATACGGTTAATATTTACTTCCGAATTAACAAAAGGTAAACCGGCCAATGCAGTATTAAAATGATCACGAAAATAATGCGCTAAAAAAAAGTGTTTATTGGATTCGTAAGCATCACCGGCTACTTCAAACTTACTGATTTGTGCGCCACCGGTAACTTCCACCTCTGATTTCTTACCTTTTTGTTGTGAAAGTAAACCTGTAACAGTTAGGCGTCCAAACTGAAGTTGTGTTTTTACACCAAACAATGTTTGACTGCCGGTAATTAAAGATCCGTTCAATGGCATACTTACATTCCCTGCTTCAATTTTTTTAATGATATCATCTTCCTCACCGGTATATGCTAATTTCATTTGATTTTCAAAATCAAACATTGCTTCGGTGTTATATGCTGTTGTTAAATTTAATTTAGTTCCAATTTTCCCTATTACATTTAATTGGATTCGTTCATTAAAATCGAATGTATTTACTTTTCGATTTCTTTCGGGAATAGCAGGGTTCTCTGTTTTTGTTCCGTTATAGGCAAATATTAATTCAGCCGAACCATTAGGGCGGATATCTACCGTATTACCGCCAAATATCCGATCGAAAATCTCTCCTCCAACATTTAATTTAGGAATGGTAGGTTTACTCTGATTGTTTTGTGTTTCAGCATCGGAGCGGGCATTCCAATAGTTTTTTACCTGCTTTTTAAACATGTAATCCTGGTATTCATCGCTCTCCATGTATGTAGGAGGACGATAATCGGCACCACCTACTTTTTGACCAATATTATAATTTCCCGTAGTGGGGTCATATTCAACATTTGTTGTAACATTAGAAGGGTTGTTCAGCATCAATCCTCCCGAATTGGGGTAATTTAAAGGATCTCCGGTTGATTGATCCTGAAAATTATAAGGAAGCGTAGCAGGACTTTGAGGGGTATCAACAGCCATAAGAGGCTGCTTCGCATCAATAATAGCCGCATGATTAAAGGAAGTAACCTTTGCATCAGAGCCAACGATGAGCGACAGCAATCCAATAGAAAGCCCTCCTATACCAATATATTTAGTTACGGTTTTTGTCAAAACTTATAAATACTACTTTTTAGTAATTTTCATGCCATGGGCAATAATTTAGAAGTTTTGACAATTTCTGTATTTTTTTGAATCTTTAAAAAGCAAGTAATTGAATATAACATATATTTTATTTACATTAGATTGATTTACAACCTATTGGCTTGTGAATTTATAAACTTTTAAGCGCTGCTTTGATAAGCTGTTCTACCGTTTGTCCAGTTCCTTCTGTTCTGATAATTTTGTCCAATGCTTTATCTGCAGCTCCTTTATTGAACCCCAGCATAACAAGGGCAGATAACGCTTCTTCTTTTAAAATATTGTTTGATGACACAAAAAATTCTGGCGATAAGCTTCCTTTGCCTATTTTATCCTTTAAATCAACAATGATACGCTGTGCAGTTTTTTCTCCAATACCTTTTACACTTTTAAGAAGCGTTACATTTCCTGTGGCAATGGCACTTTGTATTTCGGCAGCACTCAGCGAAGAAAGCATAAGTAGCGCACTGGTACCTCCAACACCTGATACTGAAACTAATTGGCGGAACAGATTACGTTCGGCTATGTCAGCAAAACCAAAAAAACGCGGCATATCATCTCGTATATAAACCTGTTCGGTAAATAACTTACAATTTTCGCTGTCACCGATCTTTGTAAAGGTATTTAAAGAAATTTGCATGATATACCCCACTCCTGCTGCATCTATTACAGCATAAGTAGGTGTTTTTTCAACTAATTTTCCTTCTACGTGATAAATCATTTTTTCATTCAAATTAGAGTCAAGATTTAAGAAGCAAGAAGCAAGATGTTGTTCGTGTACTAAATTCTTTTGTCTTAACTCTTGGTTCTTAAATCTTGGTTCTTAAATCTTAGTTCTTAAATCTTTACTCTAAAACATTACTTCCTCGCCTGGGCATCCACCACCGCAATAGTGATCATATTCACAATCTCACGCACGGAACTGCCTAATTGTAAAATGTGAACTGGTTTTTTCATTCCAATTAAAATTGGTCCAATAGCTTCGGCACCACCTAATTCCTGTATTAGTTTGTAAGCAATATTTCCTGAAGCTAAATTCGGAAA
>JAIOQD010000164.1 GCA_021413595.1 Bacteroidota bacterium
AGGGTGTTTATGTTATGGAGGCACATAGCAAAGATGCCTACGGGGAAGATGTAAAAGAAATAAAATATTTTACGGTTTATTCTAATGCAGGAACTGAAGTGCCAAGTAACAATATTAATTGGTTTAATATGATCACCCTTCGTCCTGTTGAACCAGGAGCAAAAGCACAGTTTGTAATCGGTTCAAACGAAAACAACGTAAAAGTACTTTATGAAATTGAACACAAAGGAGAGATCGTTAAAAGAGATTATATTACGCTTAATAAAGAACAGAAATTAATTGAAATTGCTGTTGAAGAAAAACACCGTGGTAATTTTTCTTTTCATTGTGTATTTATAAAAAATAATCGCTCCTATATGCACGATGGTGTGATCACGGTTCCTTATACAAATAAAGAATTAGATATTGAATTTGCAACCTTCCGCAATAAATTACTTCCGGGGCAGCAGGAAGAATGGAAGGTGAAAATCAAAGATAAAAAAGGTGATAAATTGGCAGCAGAAATGATGGCAACCTTGTACGATGCGTCATTAGATGCTTTTAAGCCGAATTATTGGTACTTTGATATTTATAATAATTATTATTCCAACTTATACTGGGATGTAAATAGTGGTTTTGGTACAGCCAATGCTCAGGTTTTTAATATCGATTGGAATAGATACCCGTCAGGTATATACCGTTATTACGACCATTTGAATTGGTTCGGATATAGTAATGGCTATTATGCTTATGGCGATGATATGGATGATGAAGGTGGGGGAGGACGTAGAAATAAAATGTCAACTAGGAGTATGAACGCTCCTATGGTGGCTGGTTCTATGGCTATGGAAGAAAAGTCGGCAGAGCGTGATGAGTCGGAAGTTTCGAAGAAAAGTAAAGATAAAAACGAATCTCCGAAAGCAGATTCGTCTGATGGAATTTTGAATGATGTTACTACTGCAAGCACAGGTGAATCACAAAATCGAGCACCCGATGAAAAACCTGGCGGTGGAAACGACATGTCAAAAGTTGCAGCACGTAGTAATTTTGCTGAAACAGCTTTTTTTTACCCACAATTGGAAACAGATAAAGATGGAAACGTAATTATAAAATTTACAATTCCGGAAGCATTAACCAAATGGAAAATGATGGGTTTTGCCCACACCAAAGATTTGAAATTTGGTACCATTCAAAAAGAATTGGTTACGCAAAAAGACTTGATGGTAATACCAAATGCTCCTCGCTTTTTTCGTGAAAATGATAAAATGGAATTCAGTACAAAAATTTCAAATTTATCGGATGGTGATCTAACAGGAACAGCACAGGTCTATTTTTATGATGCAACATCTATGAAGGATATTACCGCTCAACTTACAAAAGAGGGGCAAGCTTCGTTTACATCAAAAAAAGGACAAAGCTCCGCATTGGCATGGAGCATTATTGTTCCGGAAGGCGTAGGAGCGATCACCTATAAAGTTGTTGCTAAGGCAGGAAATTTTACAGATGGAGAGGAAATGGCTTTGCCTGTTTTAACTAACCGAATGTTGGTTACCGAAACAATGCCACTACCTATCCGAAGCAACCAAACCAAAACATTCCGTTTCGAAAAACTGATTAATCAAAGTAATGGTTCCACAACTTTACGTAACCATAAGCTTACGCTGGAGTTTACTGCAAACCCTGCCTGGTATGCTGTTCAGGCTTTGCCTTACTTAATGGAATATCCTTACGAATGTTCGGAACAAACTTTTTCACGTTTTTATGCTAATAGTATTGCTTCGCATATTGCTAATTCCTCACCCAAAATAAAAGCTGTATTTGATTCCTGGAAAAATACACCAGATTCAAAAGCGTTATTATCAAACTTGGAAAAAAATCAGGAATTAAAATCATTGATGCTTGAAGAAACGCCATGGGTGCTGGATGCAAAAGATGAAACGGAACGTAAAAAACGTGTTGCTGTATTGTTCGACTTAAATAAAATGAGCAATGAGTTGGCAATTGCATTAAAAAAATTGCAAAAACAACAATCGTCAAATGGTGGTTGGCCATGGTTTGAAGGAATGCCTGATAATCGGTATATCACACAGCATATCATCACAGGGATGGGACACCTTGATCATCTGGGTATAAAAAATATTCATAATGATGCTGCCGTTTGGAATATGGTGAAAGATGGAGTGAAGTATTTGGATAACCGGATTCGTGAAGATTATGAGTGGATATTGAAACATGATAGAGTACATCTTAATGATAATCACTTGGGTTACCAGCAAATTCAATACTTGTATGCCCGCAGTTATTTTAAAGATATTAAGATTGACAATCGTAATCAAACAGCTTTTGACTATTATA
>JAIOQD010000165.1 GCA_021413595.1 Bacteroidota bacterium
TTAATTCTAATTTAGCAGTCACTTCGTCACCTGCACCAAAGGCTTTTTTCTCGAAATCTAATTTCATTTTTAAATTTGGCAGAACGATATCTTGTACCTGAAGGTCTTTTTCAAAAACATTATCGGAACCTTCATTCTTCATCCAGTTGGTATATGCACGTACTTTGTACATTCCGCCCAAGGCTTCAGCATCCAAAACAAAATCACCAGCAGCAACACCATTTTTTGCGATCAGGTTAATACTTTTTTCAACTGTTCCTTTTGGATTTAAAAACTCCACATGAACAATATCGCTTTTTTGTGATGCTTTCATTGTTTCGCCTTCCCTCACGTAAGCTGTAAGCCAAATATTGTCTCCGGGCTCATAAAAAGGCTTATCGAATTGAACGTAGATTCTATCTTCAGGCACTTGCTTACTGTATGTTGCCAATTTGTTTTTTATTGAACGGATAAGATCATTTTCCGTCATTAATTGATAATAGTTGGCAGGGGCTATCCAAGCTACCAAGGCCAACATTGCAATGCTTACACATGCAATTGGCACTATTCTTTTTGATTTTGTATTTCTCATGGCTGTGGGGTTTTAATTTGTTTTTGCCTAAGAGATGCATAGAGTTTTAGTATTCCATAAAAAAATTAAAAAAAATTAAAAATTGCCTTTAGAAGCTGTTTAAATTTGATAACAAACTAAGTCAATCTCTTAAAGTTCACTATGAGCGGAGTATATTGGATTGTGTGTGAAGGGATTATTTTTATCGAAATGTCATCCCGATTGGCTTTTTTGCCAAGAGGGATCTTGTTCGTGGTTTCAGCAATATCTTTAATCATAACAAGATCCCTTCTACTGCGAAGAACAGGTCACAAAAGTTCGGGATGACACAGCCGAAAATAGTTTCAATAACTAGCAATGAATAAAGTATTCAGTAACAAAATACATTATTAAATTTTAAACAAGCTCTTAGAAAAGATTGAAGCGAAAAGCCCGCCATTTTCTTTTTCAAGAAAATGGAACGCCCAAATAAATACCCCTCTCTTTGAATAAGGGATTGATAAAACAAAAGAGCCCCATAAATGGAGCTCTTTTCTATCTTTTCAGATTATTTATCGGATAAAACCGGATCTAATGTTGATCTTAATAAAATTAATCAACTACCTGAACCATTTTAAATGGCACATTAATAATTGCTTGATAATCTTCTCCTGCTTCCAACATATCTTCATCATCCTCTTCGTAGTACCAGTTAATAACTACTTTACTACCGCCTTTATTGATGCCTTCCAGTTTTTTAAATACATCCAAAATACATTTTGATGAGCTTGTATTAAAATACTCTAACTGAATATTTACATTAGTTTCTGTTTGTGGTTTACCAGCGTATCTTTCCAACAAATCTACTATTGGCTTATAAAACTCAATAGAATTTTCAGGAATTGAACGCCCTTTAATTTCTAAAAAACCTTTTGTTGTATCAAAATTAACAGTTGGTGTTTTTGGTGTTCCTTCAATTGATATTGCTTCAATGTAATCTACGTTTTATTGTGAAATATTAATATTTAAACTAAAAAATGAGTAATTATCGTCAACGGGAGTAAAATGAAACTGAAGCTTACCACCTGTTTTACGTGCAATGTCAATCATACCTAATCCACCTCCACCTTTCAATGACATTTCACCGTTATTCAAAACTGCTTTATAGTATTCTTTTAATTCTTCTTTGCTAAGTAAGTTTATATCTTCCAAAAGCTTTTGTAAGTTTGGAATGTTTTCATTTTTAATATAATTGCCAGTAATAATATTATACTGACCGTCAATTTTACCGATCATAAAAATTGCCGAACGAATTTTATCATCCTGATTAGGAGACATCTCGTCCATGTGATGGTAAAGGTTTTGAAGACATTCAACCAGCACGTTATAAACCTTCTTTTTAACTTTAGGTTCTTCCTGCCAATTGTCCAACTTCGCTTCCATTATTTGCAGAATAGAGGTAAGCAAGTCTGATGTAATATCCCCTTTAAAAGAGAGCATAATATTATTTTGCTCCATTTTATCGTAGAAACCATATATATCTAACACCATAAAACGCTTTTTTAATTAATGAAGCCTGTTATCCTGAATAATTAATTACGCAAATATATACATAAGTTTAATTAAACAAACAATTAGTGCTTTTATTTCTGCATTTTATAAAAATATTTTTTCAAAACCTTTAGCATTGTAACTGAGCTTTTTATCTCTCAATAATGGCTTTTTTCAAACAAAAAAAGATAAATTTCATTAAAATTATTTACAAATAGATTAGGTTAAAATGCTTTGAACAAAATTGCCTTTTTTAAGCAAAAAAGAATTTAAGCAAAGCGCCTACAAAATAAGTGTAAATATCGATAAAAAATATCAAAGCACGTGCACTAAATGTAAAGTATTTTGCAAATAGATTTAAGCTGAACTAATATTTTTATGAAATTAAAACACTACGCCTTAGTGACTTCCAGAAAACGAATATAGGCTTCGGTCACATACTGGGGAAGATTGCAATAAAATGCGAAGGTAGGTGCATGTGTTGGCAACTGATTAATAAATTTAATTTTCACATGCTTTCCTTTAATTGCTGCGGGTGGCTGGTTCTCAACAATTGGTAACATCACATCGTTTAAATGGCGAGTTTTTATTGTTTGAACCCGATTTGCACATACGTCTTCAGCAACTTCAACGGCTTTTAAAACACGCTGTTTTGTTATAGCAGAAGTAAATATTATTGGTACATCACGGAAAGGTGCTAATTTCTCACGAATTTTTTCTTCGTACTCTTTGGTGGAGTTGGTTGTTTTTTCAACCAAATCCCATTTATTTACCACTATTACAATTCCTTTTCTGTTAGTTTCGGCCAAACGGAAAATGTTAATATCCTGAGCTTCCAAACCTAATGTTGCATCAATTAAAAGTAGGATCACATCACAATCTTCAATAGCACGAATAGAGCGCATTACGGAATAAAACTCCAGATCCTCTTCTACTTTTGACTTTTTACGGATACCGGCAGTATCAATTAATAAGAAATCGTGACCGAAGGCGGTGTATCGAGTATTGATGGAATCCCTTGTGGTACCGGCAATGTCAGTAACAATATTACGTTCTTTACCAAGCAATGCATTAACAAATGATGACTTACCAACGTTTGGACGACCAACAATTGCAAATTTGGGAATATTCAACTCTTCTTCCTTAAAATCTGCATCAAGTACTTTTACCACCTCATCCAACAGCTCACCTGTTCCACTTCCGCTGATGGCAGAAATGTTATACGGTTCACCCAAACCTAAGGCGTAGAACTCACCCGACATACCTTGTCTTACAAAATTATCAACCTTATTAGAAACAACAAATACTTTCTTTTTGCCTTTTCTTAATATATCTGCTACCACTTTATCGTCATCTGTTATACCTTCTGACACATCGAGCACAAATAAAATCACATTTGCTTCTTCAATAGCCATCTTCACCTGCTTACGAATTTCATCTTCAAAGATATCATCTGATCCTTTTACATATCCTCCGGTATCGATCACAGAAAACTCTAAGCCATTCCATTCCGACTTTCCGTAATGTCTGTCGCGTGTTACTCCTGACTCCGCATCAACGATCGCTTTTCTGCTTTCTGTTAAACGATTAAAAATTGTTGATTTCCCTACATTCGGACGTCCTACTATTGCTACTATATTTGCCATTTTAATTTAAAAATTTCTATTATAATTATTAGGGCGTGTCCCTTTGGGTCGGGCTTTTCCGCTTCACCCTTTCCGATGAAAAATCGAAAAAGGATTTACGCGGAATTTATCCAGAGCCTGTCGAAGGAATCCCTCACGCCTTCGAAACCTGAAGTTTCCTTGGTATTTCAATTAGAAATTAGTTTCTAATTGGAGTACCCAAAACGTTTTAATTGATTATCACTATCACGCCAGTCTTTATTTACTTTTACGAATAGTTCGAGGAATACCTGTTTTTGCAAAAAGGTTTCCATATCCTTACGAGCGTCAGTACCCACTTTTTTAAGTGCTTTCCCTTGATGTCCGATTATAATACCTTTTTGTGAATCACGTATCACCAATATTTCGGCACGTATCTTCACTATTTTTTCTTCTTCTTTAAAAGATTCGATAACCACCTCCACCGAATAAGGAATTTCTTTTTTATAGTTCATCAATATTTTTTCGCGAATGATCTCAGAAATAAAAAATTTTTCCGGCTTATCCGTTAACTGATCTTTTGCATAAAATCCCGGTCCTTCAGGTAAAAGTGCCAGGATACGATCAAATATATAGCTTACATTAAATTTTTCCAATGCCGAAACAGGTATTACTTCTGCATTCGGAACTTCGTTTTTCCAATACTGTACCTTTGTTTCTAACTGATCCTGCACTGCAAGGTCAATTTTGTTTACAAGTAAAAGGACTGGAACCTTTGCATTTTTTATTTTATGAAGAACTTGCTCTTCAATTTTAATATCTTCAAAAATATCGGTAACAAAAAGCATTATATCAGCATCTGTAATTGCAGTATAAACAAAATCCATCATGGATGCCTGCAACTTATAGTTGGGCTTTAGCACGCCCGGGGTATCGGAATACACAATTTGAAAGTCCTCCCCATTCACAATTCCCATGATCCGGTGACGAGTAGTTTGCGCTTTTGACGTAATAATTGAAAGGCGCTCCCCCACTAAAACGTTCATAAGTGTGGACTTACCCACATTCGGACTACCTATAATATTCACAAAACCAGCCTTATGCGCCATTTAATAAAATGTTAATAAAATTTATTTGGAGTACAAAGAAACAAAATATATCTTTGCACTCCCAAAAGAAACGACATAGGGTTGTATTTATTCTATGATTTAGTGTTTAAGGGGTGATTAATAAGTAATATAACGTTAAAATAAACGTTTTAAAGATATATTGCGGGGTGGAGCAGTTGGTAGCTCGTTTGGCTCATATTCTTCAAAGAAGAACATCGGTTCAAGGAATATGTGTTAAAAGTAAAAAAAGTTCTTAAAAATATATTGCGGGGTGGAGCAGTTGGTAGCTCGTTGGGCTCATATTCTTC
>JAIOQD010000166.1 GCA_021413595.1 Bacteroidota bacterium
ATTTAATAAACTATGAGCCAGAAAATCAGAATCAAATTAAAATCTTACGACTTCAACTTAGTTGATAAGTCGGCAGAGAAAATTGTTAAAACTGTAAAATTAACAGGTGCTGTTGTTAGCGGACCAATTCCATTGCCAACTCACAAAAAAATATATACCGTTTTACGTTCCCCACACGTTAACAAAAAAGCACGTGAGCAATTTCAATTGTGTTCTTACAAAAGATTGTTAGATATCTACAACTCTACATCAAAAACAGTAGATGCGTTAATGAAACTTGAATTACCAAGTGGTGTTGAAGTAGAAATCAAAGCTTCTTAGTAATCAGCAGATTGACTCATGTCAATTAAATAATTAATAGAAATAAAGTGTTTGAAGAATTAGAGAATTTCGATTCAATAATTTAATAAACAAAATATCAATAAATCAAAAATATATTAAAATGTCTGGAATAATAGGTAAAAAAGTTGGAATGACTAGTGTCTTCAGTGCCAATGGTAAATATATGCCATGCACAGTTATTGAGGCCGGTCCTTGCGTGGTTACGCAAGTAAAAACCTTGGAGAAAGACGGATACACTTCAGTACAATTGGCTTATGATGAGAAGAAAGAAAAAAACACTTCTTCTGCAATGAAAGGTCATTTTGCTAAAGCTGGTACTACTCCTAAACGTAAAATTGTTGAATTCAAAGCATTTGCTACCGAAAAAAATCTTGGTGAAGCAGTAACTGTTGACTTATTTGCCGAAGGCGATTTCGTTGATATCGTTGGGACTTCTAAAGGTAAAGGTTTTCAAGGTGTTGTGAAACGTCATGGTTTTGGTGGTGTAGGTGGTACTACTCACGGTCAGCATGATCGTTTACGCGCTCCTGGATCTTTAGGTGCATCATCTTGGCCTTCCCGCGTATTCAAAGGAATGAGAATGGGTGGAAGAATGGGTGGTGACCGTGTTACTATTCAAAATTTAGAAGTAATTAAAGTAATTGCTGAGAAAAACCTTATCATAATTAAAGGTTCTATTGCAGGTGCAAAAGGTTCATACGTTACAATTGAAAAATAATTTTTGAATTTTAAAATTTCAGGTTCTAAACCTAAAATTTGAAAAATCAATAATTCAACAATTCTACAAAATAACAATTAACAATGGAAGTATCAGTATTAAATATAAGCGGTAAAGCAACTTCAAAGAAAGTTAGCCTAAACGATGCAATCTTTGCTATCGACCCAAACGACCATGCTATTTATTTAGATGTTAAACAACATTTAGCTAATAAACGTCAGGGAACACATAAATCAAAAGAAAGAGCTGAGATCAGAGGTTCATCAAAAAAATTAAAGAATCAAAAAGGTACAGGTGGCGCACGTGCAGGTAACGATAAATCTCCAACCAGAGTTGGTGGTGGTAGAGCATTTGGTCCTCGTCCAAGAGATTACTCTTTTAAATTAAATAAAAAATTAAAACGTTTAGCTCGTATATCAGCTTTAACTTATAAAGCAAAAGAAAGTAATATTACAATTTTAGAAGATTTTATTTTTGACTCTCCTAAAACACAAAAATATGCTGATTTGATAAATAATTTAAAGCTTTCAGATAAAAAAACCTTATTAGTGTTGGGGGAATCAAATAAAAACATATATTTGTCCTCCCGAAATTTAACCAACGCAAAAGTTGTAACGGCTTCGGATTTAAACACTTACGATATTTTGAATGCAAATAATCTTTTGCTTGTAGAAAGTTCAGTAAAGGAAATTGAGAATTTATTAGGCAATTAAAGAAAATTTTAGACTTTTTTGTTTTTTGAATTATAGAATTAAATCAAAAAATAAAGAATTCAAGAATTCAAAAAACAAAGAAAAATGAGCATAATAATTAAACCGGTTATAACCGAAAAAATGACAGCCCAAGGTGATAAATTTAATCGCTATGGATTTGTTGTAAATAAAGAAGCTAACAAAGTTCAGATTAAAGGAGCTATTGAAAAACTTTATAGTGTTACTGTTGATTCAGTTAATACACAAAATTACATTGGTAAAGTAAAAACACGCAATACAACAAAAGGAATTGCAATTGGCAGAACCAATCAACATAAAAGAGCAATTGTTACCCTTAAAAAAGGTGAAACAATTGATTTTTACGCAAGCATTTAATAAAAAGTAACTATACCCCGAGCAGTCGGGGTGATAATAAAATAAACTGAGATGGCTTTAAAGAAATTAAGACCCTTAACACCGGGACAACGTTTTAAATTAGTTAGTGATAACGCTGATATTACTGCAGGTAAACCTGAAAAAAGTTTATTGGTTCCTATAAAAAAATCGGGTGGACGTGATAACACCGGTAAAATGACAATGCGTTATATCGGTGGTGGTCACAAACAACAATACCGTATTATCGATTTCAAAAGAGATAAAATTGGTGTACCGGGGACTGTAAAAACTATTGAGTACGATCCAAATCGTACAGCACGTATCGCTTTAGTTGTTTATGCTGATGGCGAAAAACGTTATATTGTTGCTCCAACCGGACTACTTGTTGGACAAAAAATTGTATCTGGTAAAGATGCAACCCCTTCTATAGGTAACGCAATGTATCTATCTGATATTCCATTAGGTACAACAATCCATAATATTGAATTACGTCCTGGACAAGGTGCTATTATGGCACGCAGCGCAGGCTCTTCAGCACAGTTAAGCGCAAGAGATGGTAAATATGCGATAGTTAAAATGCCTTCTGGCGAAACTCGTATGATACTTATCACTTGTATGGCTACAATTGGAGCTGTTTCAAATGCAGACCATAATTTAGAGATCAGTGGTAAAGCTGGTCGTAGCCGTTGGCAAGGTCGCAGACCGAGAACTCGTCCGGTAGCAATGAACCCTGTTGATCACCCAATGGGTGGTGGTGAAGGTAGAGCATCAGGAGGTCACCCTCGTTCACGCAAAGGTTTACCATCTAAAGGTTTCAAAACCCGTTACCCTAAAAAAGCTTCGAATAAATACATTATAGAAGGAAGAAAGAAATAAATTAACCTAGTTTAATGGTTCTTCTCTGAAGAATTCACAACTAAAAAACAACAGAAATGGCACGTTCATTAAAAAAAGGTCCTTTTATCGATTGGAAGTTAGAGAAGAGATTACTCGACCTACAAGCATCAGGTAAAAAAACAGTAATCAAAACATGGTCTCGTAGATCAATGATTTCTCCGGATTTCGTAGGTTTAACAGTAGCAGTACACAATGGTAATAAATTTATTCCTGTGTATGTAACAGAAAACATGGTAGGACATAAATTCGGTGAATTTGCTCCAACCAGAACTTTCAGAGGTCACTCCGGTAACAGAGATAAAGCTTCTAAATAAAATAAAGAACTGATTAAGCAGAAATAAAAATAATAGATTTAGGAGACGATTTAGAAATAAATTCAAACCGAAATCCGAAATACAAGAAATAACAATGGGTGTTAGAAAAAAGAACGCAGCAGACGCAAGGAAAGAGGCAAACAAAAGCATATATTTTGCTGTTTTGAAAAATTGCCCTACATCTCCCCGTAAAATGAGATTACTGGCTGATCTTATTAGAGGTAAAGAAGTATATATGGCTTTGAACATTTTAAAATTCAATCCGAAAGAAGCTTCTGTAAGATTAGAGAAATTGTTGACTTCAGCAATTTCAAATTTCGAAGCAAAAACAGGTCAAAAGCCTGAAGATAGTAACTTGGTAGTGAAAGAAGTTTTTGTTGACAGTGCACTTCAAATGAAGCGTTTAAGAACAGCGCCTCAAGGTCGTGCTAACAGAATCAGAAAACGTTCGAACCACGTTACATTAATAGTGGACAGCAAAAAAATTGTTGTTGACAGTAAAAAACAAGAAGAAACATCTAAATAATAATATTTTCAATGGGACAAAAAGCAAATCCAATAGGCTTACGTTTAGGCATCATTAAAGGATGGGATTCAAACTGGTACGGTGGAAAAAATTTTTCTGACAAATTAGTAGAAGATCATAAAATCAGAACTTACTTGAAAGCTCGTCTTGCAAAAGCCAGCATTTCAAAAATTGTGATTGAAAGAACAGTAAAAATCATTACTGTTACTATTAACACATCTCGTCCTGGAATTATTATTGGCAAAGGTGGTCAGGAAGTTGATAAGATTAAGGAAGAGTTGAAAAAAATCACTAAAAAAGATATTCAGATCAATATTTTTGAAATTAAACGTCCTGAATTAGATGCTCGTTTAGTTGCTGATAGTATTGCTCGTCAGATTGAAGGACGTATCTCTTTTCGTAGAGCAGTTAAAATGGCAGTAGCTTCAACAATGCGCATGGGTGCAGAAGGTATCAAAGTTAAATGTTCTGGTCGTTTGGCCGGTGCAGAGATGGCTCGTGTTGAAGGATACAAAGAAGGTCGTACTCCATTACATACATTACGTGCTGATATTGATTATGCACTTGGTGAAGCACATACAACTTATGGTCGTATTGGTGTAAAAGTTTGGATATGTAAAGGTGAGATTTATGGTAAACGTGATCTATCACCAAATGTTGGCGCTTCTGCTGTAGGAGCCAAAGATGTTAAAAAAGGTGGAGCTCCATCAGGCGGAAATCCAAAATTTGATAAACGTGGACCAGGCGGACCATCAAAAGGTGGAAACGACAGAAACGATAAAAGAAGAGAACCTAGAAAATAAAAAAAATTAAGGAAAAAGGATTAAGGAATTAAAAATCCTAAATCCTAGATCCTAAATCCTAAATAAATTAAGAAAAGATGTTACAGCCTAAAAGAACCAAATACAGAAAAATGCACAAAATGAAAATGAAAGGTAACGCTAAGCGTGGCGACCAACTTTCATTCGGTTCATTTGGGCTAAAGGCAACAGAAGGTTGCTGGGTTACAGCACGCCAGATAGAAGCGGCCAGAGTTGCAGTAACACGTTTCATGAAACGTGAAGGTCAGATCTGGATTCGTATTTTCCCTGATAAACCAATTACTTCAAAACCAGCCGAAGTTCGTATGGGTAAAGGTAAAGGTGCCCCTGAATATTGGGTTGCCGTGGTAAAACCAGGACGTGTTATTTTCGAAGCAGATGGTGTACCGGTAGAAGTAGCTAAAGAAGCATTAAGATTAGCAGCTCAAAAATTACCATTAACAACTCAGTTTGTAGTAAGAAGAGATTACGCAGCTGAAGTTGCAAGTGCCTAACAAAAATTAATTGAGAGAATTATTATAATAAATAATATGAACCAAGCAGACATCAAACAACTTTCTACAAGCGATCTTCGCGAGAGAGTAAAAGAAGAAAAAGGCACGTTAGCTAAATTAAAGCTTAATCATGCAGTTTCCCCTATTGAAAATCCACTGAAAATTACTTTCAGCAGAAAAACAGTAGCTAGATTACAAACCGAACTTCGCAGTAGAGAATTAGCAGAAGCAAAAAAATAATTTCAAGCAATGGAAGATAGAAATTTAAGAAAAGAAAAAATTGGTTTAGTTACCAGCAACAAAATGGATAAGTCAATTGTAGTTTCAGTTGAACGTAAAGTAAAACATCCTAAATATGGTAAGTTTCTAAAAAAAACTACTAAATTTGTTGCCCATGATGAAGCTAACACTTGTAGTATTGGTGATACTGTAAAAATTATGGAAACTCGTCCTATCAGCAAAAATAAATGCTGGAGACTTGTTGAAGTTCTTGAGAAAGTGAAATAATATTAAGGATTAAGGATTTCCGAATTAGGATTAAAAACTAATATAAAATCCAAAATATAATTAATGATTTGAATTGAAGGATTTTTTAAATCCTAAATCCCAAATCCTAAATCATAAAATAACAAATGGTACAACAAGAATCAAGATTATTAGTAGCAGATAACAGTGGTGCAAAAGAAGTACTTGTTATACGTGTACTTGGCGGAACAAAGAAAAGATATGCTTCTATTGGTGATAAAGTAGTAGTAACAGTAAAACATGCATTAGCATCCGGTAACATTAAAAAGGGTGCTGTTTCAAAAGCAGTAGTAGTAAGAACCAGAAAAGAAGTAAGACGTGCTGATGGTTCATATATTCGTTTTGATGATAATGCAGTAGTTCTGTTAAATGCTTCTGACGAACTAAGAGGAACTCGTATTTTCGGACCAGTTGCCCGCGAATTAAGAGATAAACAATTCATGAAAATAATTTCACTCGCTCCAGAAGTTCTGTAAGTGAATAATCAATAATAGCAATGCAAGTAAAGTTACACATCAAAAAAGGCGATTCTGTTAAAGTTATTGCCGGTGATTCAAAAAATCAGGAAGGCAAAGTTCTATCTATTGATAGAGTAAAAAGCCGTGCAATTGTGGAAGGCGTTAATTTAGTATCGAAACATACTAAACCAAACTCTAAAAGCCCACAAGGTGGAATTGTAAAGCAAGAGGCTTCAGTCCATATTTCAAATCTAATGGTAATAGAACCAGGTACAGGTAAAGCTACCCGTGTAGGTCGTAAATTAGATGACAAAAGCAACAAACTAGTACGTTACTCAAAAAAAACAGGGGAGGTAATTAAATAATGGCTTATTCACCACGCTTAAAAGACAAGTATAAAGCAGATGTAGTACCTGCTTTACAGAAAAAATTTGGTTACAGCAGCTCAATGCAAGTACCCAAAATAACAAAAATATGCCTTAACCAAGGAGTT
This sequence comes from Bacteroidota bacterium, assembly GCA_021413595.1. Lineage (GTDB taxonomy): Bacteria > Bacteroidota > Bacteroidia > 2-12-FULL-35-15 > 2-12-FULL-35-15 > 2-12-FULL-35-15. The sequence goes on from JAIOQD010000166.1 coordinate 6,677, forward strand.
GGTGAAGCTGTTTCTGACAAAAAATTAATAGAAGGAGCAATCAAAGAAATGACCACTATCAGTGGGCAAAAGGCGGTTGCAACTATCTCTAAAAAAGATATTTCAAACTTCAAACTTCGTAAAGGAGTTCCTATCGGAGTTAGAGTAACTTTGCGTGGAGATATGATGTATGAGTTTTTAGATCGATTAATTTCCGTAGCTTTGCCCCGGATTCGTGATTTTAGAGGAATTAATGAAAAAGGATTTGACGGAAGTGGCAACTATACATTAGGTGTTACTGAGCAGATCATTTTCCCTGAAATTGATATCGACAAAGTAAATAAAATAATGGGTATGGACATTACATTCGTAACTACTGCAGGTAGCGATGATGAAGCATTAGCTTTGTTAAGCGAATTTGGATTACCTTTTAAGAATCAAAAAAAATAAATTGAGGAATTAGGATTCAGGAATTTAAAATCCTGAATTTTAAATCACAAATCATAAATAAAGAAAAAGTATGGCAAAAGAATCGATGAAAGCAAGAGAGGTTAAACGTAAAAGACTTGCTGACCTATACGCTGACAGAAGAGCTGCTTTAAAAGCAGCAGGTGATTCAGTTGGATTACAAAAACTTCCAAGAGCATCTTCTCCTGGTCGTCAACGTAACCGTTGTAAATTAACCGGCCGTCCAAGAGGCTATATGCGCCAGTTTGGACTTTCCAGAAATTCATTTCGCGAAATGGCTTTGGATGGTTTGATCCCAGGCATCACGAAATCAAGCTGGTAGTTTTACCAAATTGAAATAAAAAGAGTATTAATATATAATTATCCTGCGTGCGGGATAAGATATAAAACCAAAAAAAATGACAGATACCATTGCAGATTACCTTACAAGAGTAAGAAATGCTATTAAAGCAAACCACAGAATTGTAGAAATCCCTTCTTCTAACCTAAAAAAAGAGATCACAAAAATCCTTTTTGAAAAAGGCTACATTTTAAGCTACAAATTTGAAACTACAACCGTTCAAGGCGTTATTAAAATTGCTTTGAAATACCATCCGGTAAGTAAACAATCAGCTATAAAAAATTTAACGAGAATAAGTACTCCAGGTTTAAGACAATATGCAGGGTCACAAAAATTACCCCGCGTTTTAAATGGTTTGGGTGTTGCCATCATTTCTACTTCTAAAGGTGTAATGACTGATAAAGAAGCGAAAACTCAAAAAGTGGGTGGTGAAGTATTATGCTATGTATATTAGAGTTCAAAGTTGAAAAGTTCAAAGTTGGAAAGTAAAAAACAACTGGAACTTTAAAACTTTAAACTTTTAAACTTTAATCTAAAAATAAAATGTCAAGAATAGGTAAATTACCAATCGCACTTCCAAAAGGAGTAGATGTAAATGTTTCAGATAAAAATGTAGTAACAGTTAAAGGTGCTAAAGGTACCTTAACTCAAAAACTCGATGCTGCAATTACCATCAAAAATGAAGGTGGAGTAATTACAGTAGA
>JAIOQD010000167.1 GCA_021413595.1 Bacteroidota bacterium
ACTTTGCTGCAGTTGATTGCACGGGTCATGGAGTACCGGGTGCAGTGATGAGTATGCTTGGAATATCTTTCCTTAACGATATTGTTTCTATTGAAGGGTTACTAACCCCGGCTGAAATTCTTAACCGTTTGCGCGATAAAATTGTCAAAGAGCTTAGACAAACAGGTGGAGCGGATGGGAATAAAGACGGTATGGATATTTCACTTGCACGGCTTAATTTGAAAACGAAGGAATTGGAATGGGCAGGAGCTAACAACTCTCTTAATCTTATTCGCAATGGGGAGTTGGGAATAGTGAAAGCTGATAAACAACCTATCGGTTATCATCCCAACAGCCATCCTTTCACTAACCATAAAATACAATTAAAAAAAGGAGATAACATTTACCTTTACTCCGATGGTTATGCCGATCAGTTTGGTGGGCCTAAGGGAAAAAAATTCAAATACAAACAATTGGATGATTTGATTCTAACCCTTAAGCTTTTACCAATGAGCAGACAAAAAGAACTTTTGAAAAAACATTTCACTGACTGGAAAGGTTCATTGGAACAGGTTGATGATGTTTGTGTGTTTGGAGTCAGAATTTAAACCATGAAAAAAAAGTTAAAATAATGCAGCAATGGTTTTATAGTTTATGTATACAATACAAGCAGACATTATGTATTTTATTTGTGGCTCTTCTTTTCTTGAATGCTTTGAAGGCACAAAATAAAAACATTGATTCCCTGCAAAATCTTATCGAAAAAGATAAATCGGATACCAACAAGGTAATTCATCTTTATCTATTAACACGTGAATATGAATTGACTGGGGATTTTGAAAAGGGATTAAATTACGGAGCAAAAGCACTAGAACTCGCTCATAAATTGGATTTCAAAAAAGGTATTGCTTACGCAAGTTGTGCGCAAGGGAACATTTATTTGAGAAAAGCAGAGTATCCCAAATCTCTTGACTATTATTTAAAGGCTTTAAAGCTCGATGAAGAACAAAAAAATAAAAAAGGAATAGCGGCTCGTCTCGTTAACATCGGAATTGTTTATGCCGTTCAATGCGATTATCCTAAAGCACTTCACTATTATTTCAGAGCCTTGAAGATAGATGAGGAACTTGGAAATAAAGAGGATCTTGCTATGGATTATGGCAATATTGGAATCGTTTATTGGAGTCAGGGAGATTACCCCAGAGCTCTTGACTATTATTTCAAGGCATTGAAAATAGATGAAGAAACAGGAGATAAAAATGGAATTGCCAGACATTTCGGTAACATTGGACTTGTTTATGCAACCCAGGGTAATTATCCCCAAGCTTTGGATTATTATTTCAAGGCCTTGAAGATGCGAGAAGAGCTTGGCGCAAAAAATTTAGTTGCAACAACTCTTTGCAATATAGGGTCTCTTTATACTGCTATCGGAAAGTATAAAGAAGCAGAGCAATACTTAAAAAATGCCAACACAATTGACGCTATGATTGGCGAGCTCGATGGATTAAGGGAATCTGAAGAGGCCCTCTCTCGTCTCTATGATACTACCAGTCGGTATGAGTTGGCACTAATTCATTACAAAAAAGCAATGGCTATTAGAGATACTCTTTTCAGTCAGGAGAACAAAAAGCAATTGGTGCGCAAAGAAATGAATTACGAATTTGATAAAAAGGAGGCTGCAACCAAAGCTGAAAATGATAAGCAGAAAGCAATTGCGGAAGAAAAAAATCGCAAGCAAAAAATTATTACCTGGTCAGTTGCCTTTGGTTTATTATTCGTGCTTTTATTCTCTGGGTTTATTTTTCGCTCGCTTCGTATTACTCGCAAACAAAAACAAATTATCGAAATAAAGAGTATTGAAACAGAACAGCAGAAAAAAATAATTGAAGAAAAAAATAAAGACATCACCGATAGTATTCATTATGCTAAAAGAATACAACATGCTCTTCTTAGAGACGAAGAACATACAAGTATGCATCTCCCCGAACATTTTATTCTGTTTATGCCAAAAGATATTGTAAGTGGGGATTTTTATTGGGGTGCAGAAAAAAATGAATATTGGTACTTTGCTGCTGTTGATTGCACTGGTCACGGAGTACCGGGTGCAGTGATGAGTATGATTGGTGTATCTTTCCTTAACGATATTGTTTCCATTGAAGGGTTACCAACTCCGGCTGAAATTCTCAACCGTTTACGCGATAAAATTATCAAAGAGCTTAGGCAAACAAGCGGAGCGGATGGGAATAAAGATGGTATGGATATTTCACTTGCGCGGCTTAATTTGAAAACAAATGAATTGGATTGGGCAGGCGCTAACAACTCTCTTAATTTTATTCGAAATGGGCAATTGGAAATAGTGAAAGCGGATAAACAGCCTATTGGTTACCATCCGAACAGCTATCCGTTCACCAAC
>JAIOQD010000168.1 GCA_021413595.1 Bacteroidota bacterium
TGATACATTTTTATAACACGTATTATTAAGCAGCAGTCCGTTTCTTGCATGGTCGGTTGAAGGGTTTGTACTAATCTGATAATTCCCTGCAATATCAATACCTATATTTGTATTATCATGGACCTCGCAATTTTTTATTGTAAACCCATCAACGTTCCCATCTAAGGTCATCGCTTCGCTGAATCCTAAAATATTATTAAAAACCTTACAGCTATCGATAGTAATATTTGTAATTCCACCATCTCTACCGTATGCAATAAAACTTTGTGCATTATTGCCGGATGTAGGAATAGTTAAAGGATCCGTTGTGCAGTTAATATTTTTTATAGTGATGTTTTTAAAAGAAAGTTCAGTGGAAGTATTTATTCCGGTAGTTTCTATCAGTATCCCTTGAGCATCATTTACAGTAAGGTTTTGGATAGTAAGATTTTGGAAATTCAAAAAGCTTTTATTTGTGAGGGTGAGCATGGTTGTTCCACTTGTGCCTGTACCATCAATCAAAACAATATCATTTAAGTAGTTTTTTAGTGTGATGAAATTGCCAGGGGTTCCGCTAATATTTATAATAATATTTTCGTTGTAAGTTCCGGCTTTAATTTGTACGATGCTATTTGGTATTGCAGCATTGCATGCTTTTTGAATGGTTTTCCAGGCGGTGGCTAAACTTGTTCCATTATTGAGGTCATTTCCGTTTGTAGCATCCACAAAATAATTTGTTTGAGCAGATGTATTAATGAATGTTAATAAAGCAATTAGAATGACGATTATGTTTTTCATTTTGAGTGAAAAAAAAATTAAAATTAATTCATCATGGTTTAAAAGCTGTGCGTTTCTTAATTATGGTATTAATTAGGACTGTTCCCCGTTTTTAAATATTAATATCTTACTCCAATAACACATACATCATCTACCTGTTCGATAGTTCCTTTCCAGTCCTCAAACATTTTATCAATGATAAGCAGTTGCTCTTTCATTTGTTTGTCTTGTATGCCTAACAATAATTTTCTCATTTTTAAGGCTTTGAATTTTTTTCCTTTCGCCCCTCCAAACTGATCAACATAACCATCGGTAAAAATGTAAATACTATCGCCTTTTTGCAATGGGATCAAATGATTGGTGAAAGGATTGTTTTCAGGGTATTTACCTATCGGTTGTTTGTTTGGTTTGTATTCAGTTAAAATACCATTGCGAATTATCCAAAGAGGATTATTTGCTCCGGCCCATTGCAATTGATTTGTTTTATTATTTAAAGTATAAAGCGAAATGTCCATTCCGTCCTTTACTTCATCATTACTTTTTTCAAATTGCTCAATAACCAGTTCACGTGTTTTATTTAATATTTTATCAGGTTCAATTAATTCGAATTCACGCAATGCCCTATTAAGTGCATTATTACAAACAACACTAACCATTGCTCCCGGCACTCCATGCCCGGTACAATCGGCAGCTGCAATGAAAATCACATCCCCTTGTTCTGCTCCAAGGTGCGACTTAACTTCCTCGATCCAGTAAAAATCTCCGGCAACAATATCTTTTGGTTTGTATAATATAAATGAATCGGGCAACCATTTTTTTACCGACTTATCTGATGGTAAAATTGCTTCTTGTATTCGTTTTGCATAGGTAATACTATCTAAAATTTCTTTTTGTTTTTTCTCCACTAAATTTCTTTGCGTTTCTGCTTCATCTTTTTGATGAACCACTTCCGCTGTTCTTTCTATAATTGTTTTCTCCAGTTGTTTTTTAGCTTCATGCAATGAGGCTGTTCTCCAACGGTAAAAACTATAAAGTGAAATAAGAATGAATAAGCCAATAAGGGAGCGGAACCACCATGTTTTTGACCAGTGCGGCCGAATTGTAAAAGGGTAATTAAACTCATTGCTCCACATACCCTCACTGTTCATTGCTTTTACTTTAAAGGTATAAGAACCATTTGGTAAGTTACCATAAGGAGCGTCTGTACGGCTTGTTAGTACACTCCAGTTCTCGTCATAACCTTCTAATTTATATTGATATTTTACTTTTTTGCTTTGCTTTTGGGTGATACCAATAAAATTAAAAGTCAGATAATTATTATTATAAGCTAAACTTAAATTTTTTGGTAAGCCGTACCAATTATCAACTTTATCAAAATCAAAACCTGCTACAATAACACCATTACCAAGTGTTAAGGAAGTATCTTTGTTTTCTTCAAAAACTGCCCAGGCAATATTTTCGTTAAAAAGTTCTATGTTTGTTAATTGAATATTTGGAGGTGTATTATCTGATTTTTCTCCTTCGGCATGGAAAGCTGTTAGTCTGTCGTTTGCGCCTATCCAGATTGTTCCTTTTTTATCCTCAAGTATTGCATTAGCATTACAGCCGATACCTAAAAAACCATCCTGATACGTATAGTTTTTAAATAAGAGTTGCTGTTCGTTGCCTGACTTAGTGTACATTTTATTAAGTCTGGTCAAATAATCATTGGTTAATTTACTAAGTCCAAAACGGGTGCCAAACCAAAAATTTCCATTTTTGTCTTCCAATATCGACAAAACAACGTTGTTACTCAGGCCTTCTTTTTCAGTGAAATGTGTAAAATTTTTCCCATCATATTTACTCACTCCTCCACCGGAAGTTCCGAACCATAAATTTCCATTTTTATCTTCAATCATCGAGAAAACAAAATTATTACTGAGCCCTTCTTTCTCTGTAAAACGAGTGAATGATGCTTTTTGCAGAAGTCCTTTTTCTTCGTTTATTGTTAGTTTGCATACACCACCACCATAAGTGCCGAACCAAAGATCTCCGTTTTTGTCTTCAAGTATCGAAAAAACAACATTGTTGCTAAGGCCTTCTTTATTAGTATAATTTGTAAAAGATCTAACAAATTTACCCTTTACTTTTTTCAGGTCCTGTTGTGATCCAGAGTATAGTTTCTCCCCATTTTCTATGGCATCAACTCTGTTCCCATCATATTTACAAACGCCTCCACCTTCAGTTCCAAACCAAAGGTTTCCTTTTGTATCCTCCTTCATGCACCGGACACTGCTATTGCACAATCCTTGTTTATCGGTATAATGAGAGAAGGATTTTCCATCATATTTAAAAACACCGCCACCACTGGAACCAAACCAAAAATTTCCTCTTTTATCTTTTAGCATGGACCATATTAAATTGTTGCCAAGGCCTTCTTTAGAGGTGAAATGAGTAAAGGATTTCCCATCATATTTACTCAAACCTCCTCCATTGGTGCCAAACCAAAGGTTGCCGTTTTCTTCTTCCAGAATAGAAAAAACAGCATTACTGGTTAATCCTTCTTTTTTAGTAAAATGAGTAAATGTTTTTCCATCGTATTTGGTTAAACCGCCACCATAAGCTCCGAACCAAAGGTTTCCGCTTTTGTCCTCCAGCATTGTATAAACAAGATTATTGTTAAGCCCATCCGTATCTGTAAAGTGAGTAAATGATTTGCCATCGTATTTATTAAGGCCCCCGCCAAAGGTTCCGAACCAAAGATTTCCGTTGACATCTTTTAAACTACAGGATAAATAATTGCTGCTCAGCCCTTGTTCAGTGGTGAAAGTTGTAAATGTTTTCCCATCATATTTACTCAAGCCTCCCGTGGTGCTGAACCAGAGGTTGCCTTCTTTGTCTTCTAAAATATTTCTGACATCATTATCACAAAGTCCCTCCATTACTGAAAAATGGAAAAAAGATTTCCCATCATATTTTATTACCCCTTCGCCTTCGGTGCCAAACCAAAGATTTCCATTTTTGTCTTTTGCGCTGGATACAACAGGTTTGTCAGTTAGTCCCTCCTTTTCAGAATAAATAGTAAAATATTTTCCATCGTATTTACCGAGTCCTCCACCATTAAAGCCGAACCATAGATTTCCGTTAGTGTCTTCTATCATTGACGCGATAATATTGCTCAATCCATCTTTTTCATCAAAATGTGTAAAATATTTTCCATCATATTTTGTTACTCCACCACCATAGGTGGCAAACCAAAGGTTTCCGTTTCTATCTTCCAACATTGCTAAAACAGAATTGTTACTTAGTCCTTCGTTCTCGGTAAAATGAGTAAAATGTTTTCCATCATATTTACTGAGCCCACCACCGGCTGTACCTAGCCAAAGGTTTCCGAATTTATCCTGAAGCATACAATTAATATTGCCATGTTTTAAACCTTGTAATTTTCCGAACGAACTAAAGTTTTGAGGGTTTTGATCTTTGGTAGAGGCGTCTTTGGTAATTATTACTTCTGGGATACCGGCAACAAAAGGGCTATCTACAACAGGTATCATTTTGGGAACAGAAAAAATTCCGCTACCCGGTGTTCTTACTTGTGGTGAATCTGCTAAAATAATTATAGGATCACCAGCAATGTGAACGTTGGTGTTTGTGAGTATTATTTGTGGTTTGCCGGACTGTACAACTTTTGGTGCGCCTGCCGTAACAACTGATGGTGCTTTAATACTATCTAAAGGTGCGGTATATTTTCCTGTTGAGTACAGGAAAAAAGAAAAAAAACAATTCCACATATTATTGCAACTATTTTACTTTTCATTTTTACAATGCCATTTTTCGCTTCTAAGATAATAAAATATTTATAGCTGAAGATACCCTGACAAAACTAATATTATAAGGCAAGGACATTGTGCAATGTGCTTTATAGGCTTCTCGGTTTTCTGATGTAAGAATAAGGGTAGGAATGTTTTATCTTCTGTTATCCCGTGGTGCAACAAGAACAGAAGTACATTCACGATGGGTATCAACATATAGTTGATATTGATTTGAAGAACTTCTTTGACGAAGTAAACCATAGTTTACTGCTTCAATTGTTGTATAACAAAGTGAAATGCGAAACCACGTTACGCCTGATTCGCAAATGGTTGAGAGCACCGATTCTTATAAACGGAGTACTCTCCAAACGCAGCAAGGGCGTTCCACAGGGCAGTCCGTTAAGTCCATTACTATCCAACATCGTATTACACGAACTGGACAAAGAACTGGAAAAACGAGGTTGTAAGTATGTACGCTATGCCGATGATTTTAGTGTCTATACCAAATCAAAAAGCGAAGCAAGAAAAATCGGGAACACAATTTTTCTTTTCTTAAAGAACAAGTTGCAACTACCCATAAACCTTGAAAAGAGTGGCATACGCAAACCAGTGAACTTCGAGATACTTGGCTACCGATTTGTACCCACGTATCAAAAAGGAGCGAAAGGTCAGTATCAACTGGTAGTGTCGGAGAAAAGCTGGAAAGCGCTAAAAGAAAAACTCAAACGAATAACTCGCAAAACCACAGCAAGTAGCCTGAGCGAACGTATTACCAATCTGAAAGAAATACAAAGAGGATTGATAAATTATTTCCGCATGGGAAGCATTTATGGCAAACTCAAAGAACTGGACGGTTGGCTGCGTAACCGCTTACGCTACTGTATATGGCATGATTGGAAGAAACCCGAAAGGAAAAGGAAAAACCTGATACGATTGGGAGTTGACCAACACCATGCTTATCAATGGAGCAGAACGAGAATGGGAGGGTGGCGAGTGGCACAAAGTCCTATTTTGATAACCACGATCACATTAAAAAGGTTAGAAAAGAAAGGGTATGAATCAATGCTTGATTATTACTTTAAAGTAGCTCCACAATTCAATGAACCGCTGTATGCGAGACCCGCATATACAGTGGTGTGAGAGGCGCACTCCGTCAGGTAATACTGGCGGAGCCGTCTACTCGATTAGTGGCTGCCCTATTTCTTTTTCGTTCACTGTTAGTTCTTACCACAACGGTCGGTTTGGGTGCGATTGCTTGGCAGCTCTTTTGCATTTTTTTGTTTAGCATTGCAGGGTGGAAAAATGCAAATGTGCTACCAAATGCGCTGGACCTTTTCTTTTGTCTACACTAAACCAAGTCCTTTAAGCACAGATCGTAACATAGAAGGTCATAAAATAAACTTACCGATTTATTACCACTTTGTCAAATGTTTTGTAAGTGTTATTCTCCATCAAAAGGGTGTAAATACCTGCTGTCAAAACGCTTGTGTTTAGGGTTGTCCCAGTGTCTGATTCTTTTTCCATTACTAATTTACCAACTACATCATACAAACGTATTGTAGTTTTTTCTTTAATACCTGTTATGTTTAATACATTGGTCGAAGGGTTTGGATAAATTATTATTGCTGAATTATTGTTTAATTGTTGAATTCCACTCATTCCAATGTGTTTAATATTGGAACGAGATGCAGCAAAGCTGGAACGTGTTGGTTGACAAACACCACCTGCCATCACTGCTTCAACATAATATTGCGAATTTGGAAAATAAGAATATTGTATATCCGTATATCCAAATTGGCTACCTGTTGTATTACCAATGAGAACAAAGTTTCCTGTTGAGTTATCATCTCTATAAATATTATAAGTCGAAACAGGCGTATTATTGTTTTCTATTTGGTAAGGTGTCCAGCTGAAATTAGCTCCCGTATTTGTTAGATAAATAGTATTATGATAATCACTAAAAAGGGTAGTAACACCTTGTGCATTTTTACTTTTTAGTTTATAACGATACCCTGTAGTTGCTGGATTAGCTGATAAATCGATAAAGATACTTAACGAATCTTTTGATACCGCAGCGATGCGTTGGTAATTGTTAGTTGTGATTTCACGGTAAACAATAAAGCTATCAATCGTTGTCAAATTCAAATTGGTTTTTTCCCATACTAATAAATTATGAGTGAGAGTAGAATCAACCGTTACAAGACAAATAGGGGGGCCAGATGGGATATAATTATTTATTAAAATTGACACATCATTATCACCATAATCAGGCACGGCCAAATCCGCTTTGCCATCTCCATTAAAATCAGAGCTAGTGAGTGAATGAGGGTTGCTACCAACAGGGAAGTTTGTTGCAGCAGCAAAGCTCCCCGCTCCATTTCCGAGCAAAACAGACACATTATTACTATTCTGATTAACTACCGCTAAATCGATTTTGCCATCAATATTAAAATCACCAAGGGCAATTAAAGCAGCGTAATCACCTACGATAAAGTTAGTTGGGGAAGTAAAGCTTCCCGCTCCATTGCCAAACAATACTGAAACCTTATTACTTCCCTGATTAGCAGTTGCCAAATCTAAATTGCCATCTCCGTTAAAATCAGAATTGATAACTGAACCAGGACTGCCAGTTACAGCGAAGTTAGTAGGAGCAACAAAGCTACCTGTGCCATCTCCTATTAATATTGAAAT
>JAIOQD010000169.1 GCA_021413595.1 Bacteroidota bacterium
TCTCTTTGCTCCCTTGTTCACCTATAAAACCTGAAATGGTATATTTTTGGCTTGTTTGCGCTTTTATTGTGAAAGAAATAAAAATAAAAAGGTAAATGAAACAAAATGGAGTAGTGTATTTTTTCATTTTTGATACGTAAATGTAAGTTAAATCAGCCCCAAGGCAAGTTTTTTGCACTAAAAAATTCAATTAGTAGAACTGAAAGATATAAATTTTATTTTTTAGACGGTATTAATTTTTAAATTATGCAATAACTCCTACTTTTAGCAAATATTGTTCATTATGAAGATACTTATAAAAAATATAAAACAGTTAGTTCAGGTTGAAGAAAGTCCGCAATCGAAAGTGGTGGGAAAGGATATGAAAAACCTTACTTGCATTGATGAAGCCTGGCTTGCATTAGAAAATGACAAGATTGTAGGATTCGGTAAAATGGAGGATTGGGAAGGGATTTCCGATTGGACAAATCTAACCATCATTGATGCTACCGATAAGTTGGTATTGCCCTGCTGGTGCGATAGTCATACGCATATAGTTTATGCAGGAAGCAGGGAAGGGGAGTTTGTTGACCGTATCAAAGGATTAACGTATGAAGAGATTTTTTTTAAAGGCGGTGGAATTTTAAATTCTGCAAAAAAAATAAAAGATGCAACAGAAGATGAATTAGTTGAAAGCGCCTTATTACGCCTAAATGAAATTATGTTGCAAGGTACAGGTGCTGTTGAAATAAAAAGTGGTTATGGCTTAAGTGTTGAGTCGGAATTGAAAATGCTGCGGGTGATCAAAAAATTAAAAACACGTTCTCCTCTTACTATTAAGGCTACATTCCTTGGTGCACATGCTGTTCCGCTCGAATATAAAAGTCGTAAAGAGGATTATATTAAGTTACTTATCAATGAAATAATGCCTGTAATTGCAGAAGAGCAACTGGCCGATTATTGTGATGTATTTTGCGAACAAAATTATTTTACAAAAGAAGAAACGATTGAAATACTTACAGCCGGTAAAAAGCACGGAATGATCCCCAAGGTACATGCAGAGCAATTAAGTAATTCAGGTGGAACATTGGCGGGTATTGAAGTTGAGGCCATCAGCGTTGATCATTTGGAATTTGTTGGTGAAAAAGAGATAGAAGCATTGTTAAATTCCAAAACAATGCCAACCATTTTGCCGGGTGCCGCTTTCTTTTTGAGTTTACCATTTCCTCCTGCCCGTAAAATGATTGATGCAGGTTTGCCTGTGGCCGTTGCCAGCGATTATAATCCCGGAAGCAGCCCAAGTGGAAATATGAATTTAATGATTTCAATTTGTTGTATTCAATACAAAATGACGCCTGAAGAGGCCATCAATGCTGCAACTCTCAATTCAGCTTATGCAATGGAGTTAAGTAAAACACATGGGAGCATTGCTATTGGGAAACAAGCCAATGTTTTTATTACCAAAGAAATTCCGAATTATTCATTTATTCCTTATTCCTTTGGTAGTAATTTGATCGAAACAGTAATTATTAATGGGAAGTTAATAATTGATAATGGACAATTGATAATTGATAATGAAAAAGGATAATGTTTTAAAGGATAAAAGTTATAAATTTTCGATTCGGATCGTTAAATTCTATCAATTCATTTCTACTCAAAAAAAAGAATTTGTAATTTCAAAACAAGTATTAAGAAGTGGTACTTCAATCGGGGCAATGATTGAAGAGGCCAATCAGGCGGAAAGCAAGGCAGATTTTATACACAAACTATCTATAGCAAATAAGGAAGCAAATGAAACTCATTATTGGTTGAGATTGATAAAAGATACTCAGATAGTTACAGAGGATATTTTACCTTTACTGAATGATTGTGAGGAATTAATAAAACTATTAACAACAATAATTAAATCAACAAAACAGAATTTGTCAAAATAAATAGAACATTACAAATTAATTATCAATTATCCATTTTCAATTATCCATTAATTTATGAATTATCCATTAATAGAATGTGTTCCTAATTTCAGTGAAGGGAACGATATGAATATTATCAAACAAATTACCAATGAAATTGAATTGGTAGAAGGTGTTAAATTATTGAATGTAGATCCGGGAAAAGCAACCAATCGAACCGTTGTAACTTTCGTAGGGCCACCTGAAGCTGTTATTGAAGCGGCTTTCCTGGCTATAAAAAAGGCAAGCGAATTAATTGATATGAGCAAACATAAAGGGGAACATCCTCGTATGGGGGCTACAGATGTTTGTCCGCTTATTCCTATTTCAGGAATATCAATGGAAGAAACAGCTGAATATGCTAAAAAATTAGGAGCCAGAGTTGGAAAAGAATTAAACATAGCTATATACTTATATGAAGCAGCTCAAGGAAATAAAAATAGAAATAATCTA
>JAIOQD010000170.1 GCA_021413595.1 Bacteroidota bacterium
CGTCATGCTGAACTTGTTTCAGCATCCATGAGATTCCGAAACAAGTTCGGAATGAACTCAATACGACAAAGTACATTTAACATAAAGGCAGTTCCAAAAATTAAAAAAAAGAATATTTACTGCAAAGTTTTGATTCGCAAAGTATTGATTTTTAGATGTTTGTTTTCTTTTCGCCTTTGTGTCTTAGCGCTGAAAATGAATTTTTAGAACCGCCCATAACACTAATTATAATGTATAAACTAGATAGGAATTCGTTTAGAGCATGTTCTGTTGAAGAAGCAGCCGATCACTCCTCCTATTATAAAAACCTTACCTGGCAAGAGCGATTAAGAATTACAATCTACTTAAATAGTATCGCTTATCGTTTGGTTGATAAACCTGAACCCAAAATGGATAAAACTGTTTTCAGCGTTAGAGCAAGAAATTAAATGGGAAATATATTCTATCAGGATTTTAGAGATTTCCTAAAATCATTAAATGATAATGAGGTTGATTATATTTTAATCGGAGGTTATTCCGTTATATTTCATGGCTACTCTAGGACTACTGGCGATATGGATATTTGGGTAAAAAGAGATTCTGATAATTACCAAAAATTAAAAAAAGCTTTTTTTCAGTTCGGCTTGTCACTATTTGACATGACAGAGAATAATTTTTTAAATCATCCTGTCTGGGATGTTTTTTCGTTTGGAACTCCCCCTGTATGTATAGATATAATGGTAAAAGTAAAAGGTTTGACCTTTGAAGAGTGTTTTAAAGAATCTCAATTATTTACAGATGATGAATTAGAGGTAAGAATAATAAATTACAATCATCTTATCGTAACAAAGAAAGAATCAAATCGCCCCAAAGACATTGACGATATCAACAATTTAAAAAAGTAAAAAAGATCACCAAGATTCAAAAAAATGTCCTATGAATTCCATAAAACATTTTTTGAATTAGGCAATAGCTTATAATCGTTTTAACTGAATTCAGGCTAAATCGTGCAAACGTTCTTCTCTGAAGAAGCCTGTCGAAGTATATGGGCGTCCCACGCACACCCTTCGACAAGCCTCTGGGTGACAGCACACATTGTAATATATAGCATTAGTGTTTATATTATTCATTATTGCCTAATTCAAAACATTTTTTTATAAATTATAAAGAATTTAACACTTTTATGAAAGCATATAACCCAAAAGATTGGTTTAGTCTTATTTTTAATTTTCACAAAAGCGACACCTTCAGGTTGCTTATGCCCGCAATGGGAGGACTAACTATTCTATCTTCTGTTTTATGTTACCTCGATGTTGAAATGAATGTGATTACATTCCGAAGCACCACAGTAATGCACTCCTTATTGGGCTTTGTAATTTCATTGTTGCTTGTATTCCGAACCAATACTGCTTACGACAGGTGGTGGGAAGGACGTAAATTATGGGGCGACTTAGTAAACAACAGCAGAAATTTAATGTTAAAAATCAATGCTTTTTTACCGGATGACCAAAAGGGACTAAAAAATAATTTCAGGATATTAATAAGCAATTATGCCTTTGCATTGAAAGATCATTTGAGAGGAGGCTTTAAAGAAGATGAGTTAGAAGAGCATCCCAATCTTCGAATAATTGATCTGAAACAATCAAACCATACACCAAATAAAATTGCTTTGCAATTATACATTGAAGCAGAAAGCTTAGTTAAACAAAAAATAATTTCCGAAGAAAAATTAATTGTGTTAAACGAAGAATTGCGCTCCTTTACAAATATTGTGGGTGCCTGTGAACGCATAAAAAAAACACCAATACCATATTCTTACAGTTCTTTTATCAAAAGAATCATTTTTTTATACATTATTACGCTTCCATTGGGTTTAATACATGACCTTAAATGGGCCACTATTCCTATTGTATTGTTTGTGTTCTATGCATTTGGTAGCTTAGAATTGCTTGCCGAAGAGATCGAAGACCCTTTTGGTAGGGAAAGAAATGATCTTCCAACAGATGAATTGGCCAATACGATCCGGAAAAATTTAAAAGAGATCATCGGATAATTTTAACCTTAATCTGTGAATTTTTTATTTAACCCTTAGTTCCAAATTATTTGTCATCCTAAATTATTGAATGACAATAATGGACTAAGAAAATTCAAAAACGAGGAAATCAAACCATCATAATCATTTCGGCAGAACTACATAATAAATTTTCGGTTTTAAGCATTTAAATACGAGGTATTTTGTAACCTTTTTTAAATTCTCACGTAAGGGATAATTGTTATTGTTGGGAAATTTTAGTATTTTTATTTTTTTAATTTTTAATACTGCAAATATGAAAAACAACTACTCCTCCATCCGAAATATTAATAAAACTGCCGCAACTATAAAGCAGTTTTTTATTACAATCGTTTTAATTGCATCCGCAGGTTTTAATAACGCATTCGGTACTGTATCAATTACCGCTCCCACTCTAACCATAAATACTTGTGCTCCTTTCCCATCAGCCCCCACTATGTTAGGAAGTATTATTATCACGGAGAATAGTATCGGTGACATTTCGAATTCAGGAACATTGGTACTTTCAGCTCCTCCAAATTTTGAATTTACTAATATGGGTACTTATACTTTTATCGGAAGTCGTGATATTGGATCTTTAGCACCCGTTTTAACAAGCCCAACAACTATTACCCTTACAATTAATCTTGCAGTAGGCACTTCTTATCTTGATAAGATAACAATTAGCGGAATAATGGTAAGGGCAATAAATGGAGCAAGTGGCCCGGCAAACATAACCAGGAAGATATCGGTACCATTCATGCAACTTTAACATCAGTTGTAAATGCTGTTACCGGTGGTTACATCTCTACCCCTCAATCGATTTGTTATAATGGTGATCCTGCACCTTTTACAGAAACAGTTGCTTCAACAGGTTCCGGCTCACTTACCTACCAGTGGAAACATAGCGCTAACGGGTATAGCACAGTTCTTGCAACAAGTCAATCTTATGATGTTCCAGCTGGTTTAACTGCTACCACTACATACAGGCGAATAACTACCAGTACTTTAGGTGGAGTGGCTTGTACAGCGAACAGTAACGATATAACAATTACAGTAATGCCTTTAGTTATAGGCGGAACCAATATAGGGGCACAAACAATTTGTAGTGGATCTGCACCAACAGGATTACTTGGAGGTACTGCAACAGGCGGTGACGGGTCCTTCAATTATGAATGGCAGCAATCCACCACAAGTAATACCACTGGTTTTACGGCAGCAACCAATACTTATACCTTCAGTGATTATTACCCTAATGCCTTAACAGCAACAACTTGGTATAGAAGAATTGTAACATCAGCCGGTTGTAAATCAAATGATACTGCAGCAATTAAAATGACTGTTTTATCT